>JAAHGE010000742.1 GCA_010672635.1 Desertifilum sp. SIO1I2
TAGGGATTGAAACTACCAGGTCAAGGGATCGTATCGCTGCAAGGCTCCTAACATTGCAATTTCATCTAATCCCTAATAGGGATTGAAACTTGCCGCGATCGCACCAATCTTGAGACTCGAATTATTGCAATTTCATCTAATCCCTAATAGGGATTGAAACTTGCCGCGATCGCACCAATCTTGAGACTCGAATTATTGCAATTTCATCTAATCCCTAATAGGGATTGAAACGATTTACTGCTCATGTGCTTGGATGAATATATGTTGATTGCAATTTCATCTAATCCCTAATAGGGATTGAAACTTTGCCACCTCAACGTGCCCCACCCAGTAAATCATTGCAATTTCATCTAATCCCTAATAGGGATTGAAACAGCTGCTTACCTAAATGCACAATTGAAAAGCTAAGATTGCAATTTCATCTAATCCCTAATAGGGATTGAAACCGATCGCGGATCTTGGGGCTTACAGGTGGGCTTAATTGCAATTTCATCTAATCCCTAATAGGGATTGAAACAAGCGGATCTAGGCGAATCCAGTGAACTTCAGCTATTGCAATTTCATCTAATCCCTAATAGGGATTGAAACGTTAGCCATTTTGTTTCTTTTTCTCTACTCTTTTATTGCAATTTCATCTAATCTCTAATAGGGATTGAAACGCTCCAACCAGACGACAGTTGTTGCAGCCTTTTTTAATTGCAATTTCATCTAATCCCTAATAGGGATTGAAACCCAACAAAATCAAAGCGATGGAACTACCTAACACATTGCAATTTCATCTAATCCCTAATAGGGATTGAAACCGCTACTTCAACATGTCCCACCCAAAAGATTGACCATTGCAATTTCATCTAATCCCTAATAGGGATTGAAACAGGATATGCGTCCATGAGAAAAAGTGCGATCGCATTGCAATTTCATCTAATCCCTAATAGGGATTGAAACAAGGATTTTATTTCAGGCTTCAACAAACGTTATGATTGCAATTTCATCTAATCCCTAATAGGGATTGAAACTCCTCGGCAACACGCTCTTTAACGCGGTTGGCTAACATTGCAATTTCATCTAATCTCTAATAGGGATTGAAAAGGAGAAAACCTTCTCAAAGCTTCCGGAGACTGGGGCTTGACAGTGAAACAGGGAACATGAACAATAAAATAGCCGGATTCTCTCCCTACACACACCCAAGCCCGAACCTTGTTGATTGGTTTACATGAAAGCTGAAGAAATCGAGATTCCCCATTCTCTGATCGTGGGATGCTGGCAACTGGACGATCGCAGTTGGAAAAGCCTCAGCGAACCCGAAATTGAACGTGCAATTGATACCTACCTAGCATTAGGGCTGCGCTGCTTTGATACCGCCGATATTTATGGACGTAGTGAAAGCTTAATAGGGCGATTTTTGAAAGGGCGAGACTGCACAATTTTTACCAAAGCTGTCTTTTTTGGAGAAGCTCCCACCCCCAGCCAAGTCCGTAACAAAATCGAAACCTCTTTACGCTATCTCAAGCAGAGTAGCCTAGATTGCGTGCAAGTTCACTGGCATAATCCCCAACTCGATTTTAGTTCAACCTTTGAGACTTTTAATCAGCTAGTTGAACAGGGGAAAATTCGGGCATTAGGGGTAACAAACTTTAATACCCCCATGCTGAAACAAGCCTTGCAACTTGCGCCCATTCGCTATCACCAAGTTCAATATAGCCTCATCGATCGGCGGGTGGAAAATGGGATGCAACAGCTTTGCTTAGACCATCATATCGGCTTGTTGCCCTACGGCCCGCTGGCAGGTGGCTACTTGTCTGATAAGTTTCGGGGAGTGCAGTCTCCACCCAATCAAGGATCGCACGCTCGTAGCTTCTACTACAGTAGTATGATTCGCGAACATGGGGGTTGGTCGCCCGTTTTAGCCCTGTTGGAAGATTTAGCTACCGTTGGGTCAAAATACAATTTAACCATTGCTCAGGTGGCGCTGAACTGGGTTTTACGGCAACCAGGCGTGGGGGGTGTTATTTCTGGGTTGACTTTGGATCGGCGACAGATGCAGAAAAATGTGGAAGCGATGCATGGCGCGATCGCACCTGAAGATATTGAATGGCTAACAGCGCGATCGCAGATCCTGTTTCAACAACCCGGCGACATCTACTCCTACGAACGCCAATAGCCCTCGCCAAAAATTCTTTAAAAAACCCCTTGACAAATCTGGGGAGGGTAGCGTTATGATATCAAAGGCTCAGTCAATGGGGTGTGGCCAAGCGGTAAGGCAGCGGATTTTGGTTCCGCCATTCCTAGGTTCGAATCCTAGCACCCCAGTTCAACCGCACAACACCAAAGCTAACCTGAAGGTAGTGCCATAATAGTTCCGTCGCAATTTGAGGTTCTATGTCTTCTGAAACGCCCGGAATTTTGGCTTTAGACTTTGATGGCGTGCTATGCGATGGTTTGCAGGAATATTTTCAAACCACCTGGCGCACCTATCGACAGCTTTGGA
>JAAHGE010000743.1 GCA_010672635.1 Desertifilum sp. SIO1I2
TAGCTAAAGTCCTCTGAAGAGGACTTTAGCTATCAGCCAGGGAATTAATTCCCTGGTAGGTAATATGACTAGTACAAGACGTGAGGAAGTGAATCAGCAACCTGTAATCCCTCTTCTTTCCCCCCATCCCCCCATCGTCTTCTAGGCGCGACGATTGTAAGGTAACTTGGCTAATAGCATTCCTAGGGCGCAAGTCCCCGAAACGCCTGCAAAGACTAAACCTGCACCTACAAAGCCGCTAATCGCTAAAAATCCAGGCGAGACAAAGGCACCGAGTAACGTTCCAATGAGAACGAAAGAACCCGCAACAATTTGGACTTGGCGCATTAGGCTAATCGGCGCTTTGGGATTGATATAAGTGGGATAGCTTGCCGCTTTCCAGGCATTTAGACCGCCTTGCAAGTGCGTTATATCGCTGAATCCAGCCGCAAATAACTTTTGGGCAGCTTGGGCAGAACGGTTGCTGCTTTGGCAGTAAAGTACCAGTTGTTTTCCGGGTTCGGCTTGAATTTCGGCGGGAACTAAACTCGATAGGGGTTTATGAATTGCACCGACGATGCGTTCGCCTGCAAATTCTCCCGGTTCTCGCACGTCTACTAAGGTGACTCGATTTTGGTCTAGCCAGCATTTGAGGGTTGTTGCATCGATTGCTTGTAGTTGATCGTTCCAGGCGGAAGAATAGGTGGCAACCATGAGATTCAGTCTCCTAAAGGGTTTAATTAATCGCAACGACAGCAACTGAACCGCCGCAGCGTTCGTTGGCGGGGACGGCTTCCATAATCTTTTTCGGGTTGGGGAGGTTAAGGTTCGCCATCATCTCCAAAAAGCGATCGCGATCGACTCCTGCAAAGCGGGGATTCCACTGTTTTTCCTCGCCAATGGTGGAAACGCTTTGTCCGCGATAGTCGTGACCGGGATACACTAGGGTTTCATCAGCAAGGGCAAACAATCGTTGGGTGACGGCTTCGTACATTAAGCCAGCATCGCCGCTTTGAAAGTCGGTGCGCCCGCAACCGCGAATAAACAGGGAATCTCCGGTGAGAAGGTGAGTGCCGTTGACCCAATACGCCATGTGGCTGTCGGTATGACCGGGAGTTGCGATCGCCTGAATCTCAATTTCCCCAACCTGCAAGCGTTCTCCATCTTGGATGAAGCGATCGGCACAAGCGGCCCGCGCGTTTGCCGGAACTATCCCTTGGCAACCCGTCACTTCTCGCAACCGACCCGTTCCCGTAACATGATCGGCGTGAATATGCGTTTCCAGACAGTAGCGTAGCTGTAATCCGAGTTCCTTGAGCAGTTGCAAATCGCGTTCAACTTGCTCCATCACCGGATCGACCAACACCGCCTCGCGGGTCGCCGGATCGGCAATTAAGTAGGTATACGTCCAAGTGTCGTAGTCAAAAAGCTGGCGAAATAACATGGCTTTTTCGCTCCCAGTTGTCTGTTAAATATAACTATATGGTAATATAGCAAATTGTGCAACCTAAAGGCTAAGGTCTTATCAGCCCGTTACAATCCATCTGCATTACCCAAAAATTTTGGATTTATCCTATTGACAACTATATAACCAATAAGTTATTTAATTAACAAGGCAGATGTGCATCATCTACAAATCCATGACATCGCCTCATCTTTACCATAGGAGCCATTGCACTCATGACCATAACTTCCTATAGACCCACAGAGGATAATCTGTGGTCGCGCTTCTGTAACTGGATTACCAGTACCAAAAATCGCCTGTATATTGGTTGGTTCGGCGTTTTAATGATTCCAACGATCCTGGTAGCCGCCAGCGTTTTTATCGTTGCCTTCATTGCTGCACCCCCCGTCGATCTCGATGGGATTCGGGAACCCGTTTCCGGTTCGTTGCTCTCTGGCAATAACATTATTACTGCAACCATTGTGCCCACCTCTGCGGCAATTGGCTTGCATCTTTATCCCCTCTGGGCCGCCTCTTCAATGGAAGAATGGCTCTATAACGGCGGCCCTTATCAGGTGGTTGTCCTCCACTTTTTAATCGGGATTTATGCGTATCTCGGTCGCGAGTGGGAGTTAAGCTATCGCTTAGGGATGCGTCCTTGGATTCCCGTTGCCTTTTCTGCACCCGTTGCTGCTGCGACTGCCGTTTTACTGATTTATCCCATCGGACAAGGAAGCTTCTCGGATGGTTTAATGCTAGGGATTTCCGGCACCTTTAACTTTATGATTGTCTTCCAAGCAGAGCATAATGTCCTGATGCATCCCTTCCATCAGTTAGGTGTAATTGGCGTTTTCGGTGGTGCTTTGTTCTCCGCCATGCATGGTTCTCTGGTAACATCTAGCCTGATTCGAGAAACCACAGAAGTTGAATCGGCTAACACGGGTTATAAGTTTGGGCAAGAACAAGAAACCTATAATATTGTTGCAGCACACGGTTATTTTGGACGATTGATTTTCCAATATGCCAGCTTCAATAATTCTCGTTCTTTGCACTTCTTCTTAA
>JAAHGE010000744.1 GCA_010672635.1 Desertifilum sp. SIO1I2
CAACCATCGCGGTAGACACCCATCTGTTCCGCGTCGCCAATCGCACGGGCCTGGCGCCCGGCAAGACGCCGCTGGCGGTCGAGATGGGTCTCATCAAGATCATCTCAAAAACCGCGCCAATCTTCTCAATTTCACCATCGTTATAAATATTGTCCCCGGCAAGAATCGCTAAATCAAAAGGATTTTGCTGGTGGTAGCGCGTCATCGCTTCTGCGACTGCATATTGACCTTGCGCCCCCGTTCCTGTATCTGCAACCGACACAAAACGTAACAACGGTTGCGTTGAGTTAGCGACTACAACCCCTTCCGTCTCAAGGGTTGCAGCAGAAATCACATTTTCTTGAGCAATACTACTCGCCTGCTTTCCCCAAAAAGCTTTTCCTGTCAGAGCTAATCCTAAACCGCTCAAACCACCCCAGGTCAAGACTTGACGGCGTTTAACGCTCATCGCAATCTCACTCCAGCAAACCAACAACCCCTTGATGATAATCGGGAAATGGGAAAAGAGGGTGGGGAGGTGGGAGGATGGGGGGATGGGGGGATGGGGAGAAGAAGGGAATTGGGAGTTGGGAGTTAGGAGTTGGGGAAGAAGGATGGGGGAATCAAGGTAAATCGGCTATTGTTCCAGATACCTACTTAGAACACCGCTACTTGGTGTGCAAGCTACAGCACTTTCGACTCAGCACACTGCTACGCACCAAGCCAAGCTAGCACAACAACACTTCGCACTCAGCCCTCTTTTCCCCCACCTCCCCATCTCCCCATCCTCTTCCCCCCAGACCCCTTTTCAGCTAAATTTTTAGGGAGCGCCACCTGTGAGGAGCTATGTCCCAGGATCAGCCAGAAACCCCGTCACCGACTCCCCAACCTTCGCCAAAACCTTCCTTATCGTTTCCTAGAACGCAGACGATTAAGTTTTTGCGGGCAATTATTGGGTTACTCGAACAAACCATTGAAAAATTAGAAACCCCTCCCGAACCTGCAACGGAAGCCGAAGCTAGAGTAGGAGTCTTGAGGTGGTGGGATGTTTTACTCAACAGAATTCGGAGTTTTCTCCCTGCAACGTTAAACCAAAAGCTGTCGGATTTGGCATTAAGTGGCATCCTAACAGGGGTAGTAGTGGTGGTTTTGGGAATTGTGGTGGCTATTGTTCCTAGCAAACCTCCAGAGGTGGCTGAGGTTTCGCCTTCTCCTCCGGTAGAAGTGGTGAAGCAACCCCCTGTAGAAGTATCCCCGCCAATTGAGGAGACAGAACCCACTCCACCGATGGAAGAACCTCTTCCTCCTATGATTGAGGAACCGGAAGAACCTCCTGTGACGGTGCTTCCTTCTCCAACGCCGACGCCTAAACCAACGCCAACGCCTAAAAATATTACTCCGCCTGAGTTAACAGCACCGAAACCGCCTGTTCCGGTGAAGATTGCACCCCCTCCCGCACCGATGTTAACTCCAGAGCAACGGCTGATTGCAACCATTCAAGAGCAAGTGGGAACGGTGACGCAGGAATATGCAGATGGGTTGATTAGTTCTTTGCAAGCAGACTTTGCTCAAAGTTTGCTTGTCGTGCGCGTTAGTCCAGATTGGTATAGTTTAGCTTCTCAACGGCAAAATCAACTGGCAGATGAGATGCTCAAGCAGGCTAAAAATTTAGATTTTTCGCGTCTGGAAATTACCGATCCGCAAGGGGCTTTGGTCGCTCGCAGTCCGGTGGTGGGGGATAATATGATTATTGTTAAACGGCAAAATGCGGTTCCGGGTTAATGTCGTTTACCGATACGGTATAGTCGCTTTTGAAGTGCTTTGGAGATCTTAATGGGCAGATGCACCCTAATTCGCGTTCTAGTTGTAATGGGCTTGTAGGGGGTTGGGGGAGTCTGCGGGTTCTAGTTCAATTTTTCCCCGACGCAGCAGGCGGTAGAGGCGATTGATATGACGGTGTTCTTCTTCGCTCAAGGGCGTTTCTAAAAAGGCTTGACGAAAGATGGCTTGTTCGCTTTCGGTAATCTGACGCGATCGCGCTATATTGGCAACGGCGTCATAAATGGGAGATTCTTGAAAGCGATCGCTTTGGGAATCAATAGCTGTCATGGTTAAAACCCTAGTAAAATCGCTGTTGATAAAAATTTAATTTAATGGTAAATTTATCCGTTTGGCATTAACATCACTACTAAGAGAGAATTGTTGGCGACGCTGAGAGGTTTTTGCGGATGTCAAGAAAAACCTCTCTATCTTTGGAGTGAAGGGTTCAAGCTTTAGTTTGTCAGATGCTGACTAGGCGCAAAGTGTATCGTCGGGTAGAGTTGTACCTACTAAAATGGCGTCGGTTAAATCGGCTCCTGTCAAAATTGCGCTTCGCAAACTCGCTCCTGTCAAATTGGCTCCCCGCAAGCAAGTTCCATCTAAGTTAGCTCCCCAAAGATAAGCGCCGCTTAAATTTGCGCCACTTAAGTCAGCCCCGGCGAGGTTTTTCT
>JAAHGE010000745.1 GCA_010672635.1 Desertifilum sp. SIO1I2
TATGAACGTTATCCAATCCCTGATTGCAACTGGCACGATCGCACTTGTTTCCTTCACGTCTCTCCCTGTTGCTCTGTCAGAGACAGGCAATTCTAATTTCCTCACGCGCGAGTCTACACAAATGATGACTAAACTGCCTGCATCTTTCCAACCTGGACTTAATCGAGTCGTCTTTCAAAGTGAGGGCGAACGGATGGTCGGCAACCTGTACCTGCCAGCCTTTTAACCCGAAGATCGCGATCGTTATTGGGAATTCAGACGTTTGTCCTGATAGAAAGAGTGTGTTTCAGTGCGATCGCCATGTCTTCTGCCAGATGTTCCTCAATATAATCTTGAATCTGCTTCAGCTTCACGGCATCTAACGCCCGCCCTGGAACAACGAGCTTTTTCTGAGATGTTCCAGATTCACAGTAGTTGCGTAACAGATGCACCGTCAGCAAGTTTTTTTAATGACTCAGCAAAAAGAGTTCCGCCCAATCCCTCATTCAGCAGTTCCCCTTTGAACCAGTGAGCCACCTGGGTAATGGTGGGATCGGGAAAAATCACTCGATGGGTCAATTGTGTTTCTTCAGATAGGTCATTCTCGATCGCAATCTGTTTCAGATAATCCGGGTCAACGTTACTGCCCTTATCCTATCGAAATACAACTTCCTGGCAAGCCTTTCTCTTCACGGTACCGCTTGGGTGTCGTCTGCAATACTCGTCGAAACACGGTGGTCATGTGACTCTGGTTGCAAAATCCAGCTTCTACAGCAACTTCTGCTAACGATCGCCCCATATCCTGTAAAAGCTGTTGAGCCAGTTCTACTCGACATTGCATCACATACTGATAGGGAGAAATTCCGGTGGTGGCTTTAAAGGCTCTGGCAAAGTGATAAGAACTAAATCCAATCACCGTCGCAATATCGCCCAAATTCAATGATTGTGAAACGTTCGATCGGATGTAGTCTAGAGCGTTCTTTAACAACTTCGGTTCCAGAAATTCTGGTGGACGTTTAAAGCGTTGAGAAAAGGTCGATCGCCGATAGATAATTTGTCCGAGGACTGCCGTCACAACGGATTCCAGGTAGAACTCCCCGCCCACCTGTCCATTGTTAAAAAAATCTTGGATTGCGATCGCCGCACTCAGTCCCCAATGAGTTTTGGAAATCTGCCCTGGCAATAATTCAACGGTTTCACCTTCTGCCACACTCCGGGACAGAAATGCCTGCGAATAGCCAAACACCACAAAGCAAGAAGCATCTTCCACCGAACGATAGGTGCTGCCCTGGGGCACAATATCAAACCCTCCTGGTGTTGCCTTGTAAGGTCTGAGGCGATCGCTGTCGAAAGCCGCAACGCCTTGAGTCAACCCAAAACTGGTAACGACCAGATTGAGGGGCGATCGCAAGTTCACCTCTAGATGACCGGATGGAACAATCGCCACCATGTACTCTGAAGTTTCAATCCAATGCCCCCATTGCGGCAGATTTTCCAGTGGGGGTCGATCCAGAGGAATCTTGCGGTCGGGCGGGTTAAACAGAAACTCTTGCAGCAGGCTCATTGACAGGGAAGGGAAAAAGTTTCATCTCATCATCTCGTTATCCGATAACCTCCGCAAGAATCTAAAAGACAGCGATCGCCCAAAATCAGTAAGTTCATTGCAGGTGTTGTGATGATTGTTGTAATGCGATGTCTGCTCTAATTCCAATCTCAACTTTCTTCATTGGCTGTCATGGATTATTGGCTTTAGGGCTGTCCTACCAGGTTGTCATGGAACGCACGCGAACTCGCATTTGGCATGGGGCAAACACTGGAGACGTTGCCTCACAACCCGATTACCTAAAACAACCCAATACCTGGGCAGCATTGATCGAGAAGCTGACACAACAAACTATCGCCACCAAGGAATCCGATGATGGCGTACTGCAACGAACAATTCGAGCACATGGAAATTTCATTGAATATGTGCCGCTTGGTTTGTTATTTCTGGTTGCCTTAGAGTTCATGCAAGCATCTACTGCTTTGCTTTGGTTACTAGGAGCGACATTGATTGTGTCACGAATTTTCCATGCGTGGGGAGTGATTGAAACCTACGGACCCTCACCCAAAAGAGCGATCGGCTTTTTTGGAACTTGGTTCGTTTACATCCTGGGTAGTGCAGCGTGTCTCTACTACAGCTTGAAATCATTCTAGTTAACGCATTGAGCGAATACAACTATGTTGAGAGCGATCGCCACTGACCTTTGGGTTGCTGAACAGCCTTTGAAATACTTTGGTTTGGAAGTTGGAACGAGAATGACGGTGATTCGCTTAAATCAAGACCGATTAGCGATCGTCGCACCAATAAAACTTCAAGATGAAATGATTGATCAGATAAACCAGCTAGGAAATGTAAGTGACATTATTGCACCAAATCTATATCACCATTTGTTCCTCAATCAGTGCAAACAGAGATATCCAGACGCAACACTTTGGG
>JAAHGE010000746.1 GCA_010672635.1 Desertifilum sp. SIO1I2
CAGCAGAGCGGAATGCTTGGAAATTTGGGTTTACGCCTCAAGCAGAAATCTGGAATGGGCGTTTTGCCATGATTGGTTTTACAGTCGCTTTGATTTTAGAGCTACTCTCAGGTCAAGGAATTGTAGATTTATCAGGCTTATTCTAAATGCAAACACCCCCTGAACCTGGAAGCTTAAGTCTTCCAGGTTTTTTAGTGCGGATGGGGGAAAAGAGTGCTGAGTGCTGAGTGGGAAAGAGGATGGGGGGATGGGGGAAGAAGGGAATTGGGAATTAAAAGTTGGGGAGAAGAAAAGATAGGAAGACTTGATAACTGTCAACTCAGCACCCTCTTCCTCACGCGGAACATCACTGCTTGGTGTGCAAGACGGAACTCGGAACGAGCGCACTCTCTTCCCACTCAGCACACTGCTACGCAGAAGCAAGCTACAGCACTTTACACTCAGCACTAAAGAAAGCATAACCTTGCATATTCTGATAATGTTTGTTACTTTAATTTACATAGGTGAATGCTGGTTAGCCTAACACGGAGTTAAAGCAATGGAAAACAACAGTCGCAATAGTTGGAACTGGGGATTTACAGCAGGCGCAGAAAACTGGAATGGTCGTTTAGCCATGATCGGTTTTATCAGCGCTGTGTTGGTTGAACTCGTTTCTGGTCAAGGCATTCTTCACTTCTTCGGTCTCCTGTAAAGCATTTAGCCTGACCCAATACTTCTGAATTAACCTCTAAATCGATATCTCCACTTTCGTAACGCTGGATGTTCTTGTCAAAGACTCCAGCTTTTTTAGCAACAAAAAGGGGAGAGGAGAGTCTCGCCTAACCCTGAACTGGAATTTAGCGTTACCTTCCTCGCCCTAAGCGTTTGATTGAGTTTAGCAATTAGCGAATATATTCTTTTAGGACGCTATTGCGGTTGGGGTGGCGCAACTTCCGTAGAGCTTTCGCCTCAATTTGGCGAATGCGTTCGCGGGTGACGTTAAAAATTTGTCCAATTTCTTCAAGCGTCTTCATCCGTCCATCGTCTAGGCCGTAGCGAAGGCGCAAGACATCTCGTTCGCGAGGACTTAATGTGCCTAAAACCCCTTCTAAATCTTCCCGCAACAGGTTTTTAGAAACCTGATCTTCGGGAGTTTCTCCATCAGACTCAATAAAATCCCCCAGGCGCGAATCTTCTTCTTTGCCAATGGGGGTTTCTAGAGAGATGGGTAACTGAGCAGATTTCGCGATGAATCGCAGTTTTTCGATGGTCATTTCCATACGTTCTGCGATTTCTTCTTCCGTTGGCTTGCGGCCCATTTCCTGGGACAACAGCTTAGTGGTTTTCTTGATCCGAGAAATCGTTTCGTACAAGTGAACGGGCAATCGGATAGTCCGCGACTGATCGGCGATCGCTCTGGTAATGGCTTGGCGAATCCACCAGGTAGCGTAGGTCGAGAATTTATAGCCTTTTTCGTGGTCAAACTTTTCTGCTGCCCGAATCAGACCCAAACTGCCTTCTTGAATCAAGTCTTGGAAAGACAGACCTCGGTTCATGTACTTCTTGGCAATTGAAACCACCAAACGCAAGTTGGATTGAACCATTTTGTCTTTGGCGCGCCGACCGACGTGGAGGCGATGGCGGAAAGACTGTAATGGCATACTGACAGCTTCAGCCCATTCAGCATCGTGGGGTTCGCGATCGAGCCGATCCATCAGTTGCTCGCGGATGCGCTCTAATTCTAGTAAGTCCGCAATTTTACGGGCCAACTCAATTTCTTCATCAGCCCTTAAAAGTCGAATGCGCCCAATTTCTTGCAGGTAGAGGCGAATAGAATCCTCTGTATAGTGCTTTTTCTTAATTTGGGCTTTCCGGCGAGCGCCCCTTGCCACTTTGCCAGACTTACCGTCTTCCTCATCAGGCTGAGCCTCGTCTAAAAAATCGTCTTGATCGTCATCCTCCTCTAGCAAATCAATAGAATCTTCTAGCTCAGACGGATCGAAGGTTGGGAGTAGGTTGTTAGCCTGGGTCATGCCGCGTTCCTCATGCTCCTTTTGTTGAATTCCAAGTTAGAAAGTGCGGTTCAGTTTTTGCTGACGAATCAACTGAGAACAATGCTTTCCAAGCTTAACAAGACTGGGTTGGCATTTGTTATCGCTGACTCACAGGTTTACGGGTTCTTCAAATTTCCCCAAATCGGGAACTGAAGTACCCGTGGAATCTCTGGATTGAGGTTCCGGGAAAAACTTTTCCGATTGTAGCTTTTCTCAAAAAAATTGCAGGGCGATTTCGAGTTTTATCCCCAAAATCGGTGAGATTGTTCTCGGTGAGTAACACTACAACCGTGCTGTTATAGTGTGGCCCTTGATGTAACTTAGCTTAATTTTGCAAAAGTTGGGGGATTTAGCTCAAATTTTTGTTTACAGTTCTCAAAACTTTTGTCCTCCACTGATTGAAGTCAGCATTTTCTGAATTTTCG
>JAAHGE010000747.1 GCA_010672635.1 Desertifilum sp. SIO1I2
TCAGTATTTACTGGCGGCTTTAGCCGTGATTTACCTGTAGAACAGTTGGTGCGCTATCGCGAAGCTGACTCGAAGTTACCGGGACACCCCGAACTGGGTTTAACGCCGGGGGTGAAGTTTAGTTCCGGTCGGTTGGGACATATTTGGCCGTATGTGAATGGAGTTGCGATCGCCAATCCCAATAAAACGGTATTCTGTCTAGGATCGGATGGTTCTCAACAAGAAGGCAACGATGCTGAAGCTGCCCGCCTCGCCGTTGCTCAAAACCTCAATGTCAAAATCATTATTGACGATAACGATGTCACCATCGCCGGACATCCCTCCGACTATATGCCCGGTTATGACCTCAAAAAAACCCTTGAAGGACATGGCTTAAAAGTCCTAGAAGGCGATGGCGAAGATATCGACGACCTCTATCGCCGCCTGTGCGAAGCCGTCACCACCGATGGCCCGGTTGCAGTCATCAATAAGCGGCCTATGTGTCCGGGAATTGAAGGCTTAGAGGGTTCAGAACACGGCCATGATGTGATTCCCCTCAAACTTGCCATTCAATATCTCAATGCTCGCGGACGTTCTGAAGCTGCCGAATACCTGCAAAGCATTGAAAAACCCAAGTCCAGCTACAAGTTCCTCAGTTCTGGGGACAAAATGGGTTCTAACCGCAACGTCTTCGGCGAAGCGGTGGTTTCCATGCTCTCTCAAATGAGCGCCGAAGAACGCAAAGCCAACGTCATGTGTATCGACAGCGACTTAGAAGGCTCTTGCGGACTCAAAACTATTCGCGAGGCTTACCCCGAAGTCTACATCAAAGCCGGAATTATGGAGCGGGGCAACTTCTCCGCTGCTGCTGGCTTTGGTATGGCACCTGGCAAACAAGGGATTTTTGGCACCTTCAGCGCCTTTTTGGAAATGTGCGTTTCTGAAATTACGATGGCGCGGTTAAACTTCTCGAACGTCCTGTGCCATTTCTCCCACTCCGGCATTGACGATATGGCAGACAATACCTGCCACTTCGGAATCAATAATATGTATGCCGACAATGGCTTGGAAGATAGCTATGAAACGCGGCTCTATTTCCCGGCAGATGCAGCTCAAATGACGGCCTGTGTCAAAGCGATTTTCAATCAACCGGGAATGCGCTTTGTCTTTTCTACTCGTTCTAAAGTTCCTAACATCCTGGATACAGACGGGAATGATTTCTTTGGCGGAGACTACAAGTTTGTCCCTGGCAAAGATGAGGTGATTCGCGAAGGAACGGCAGGTTATATTGTCAGCTTTGGCGATGCACTCTACCGCTCTTTAGACGCAGTGGAACGCCTGAAACAAGAAGGCATAGATGTTGGCTTAATTAATAAGTCCACCCTCAATGTCGTAGATGACGAAATGATGGCGAAGATTGGCAAAGCCCCCTTTGTGGTCGTTGTCGAAGCCTTTAACCGTCGGACTGGCTTAGGGAGCCGTTTTGGATCTTGGCTGCTAGAACGCGGTTATACGCCCAAATACGCCTATCTGGGAACCCATCGCGAAGGCGGCGGCGGCCTATGGGAACAGTTCCCGCATCAAGGCCTTGACCCCGTAGGTATTATGGCGAAGGTGAAGAAACTCGTCGGCTAATTGTTTAAAGTTTCAATATTTATCCCCACGTTTTAAAACGTGGGGATTTTTTGGGGAGAAGCTATGCAGGTGATTGGGTGATTGCTGACGATTATTGGTTCTCCAGTAACAGATAAGGTGGTGGTGATAATGGCAAGTTTGAACAGCACTTTCGTAAATCTAAATCAATTCAAAAATGAACCCAAATCTTCCTTTTCAGAAGCAAAAACTTTTTCAGAATTTAGTTAATACTAAAATTGTCAGTGTCCGTCGTCATATTTTTATAAGTGATATGGATTTAGATGGTTTTGAGCAAATGGCTGATGGTTCTACTGAAATTAAATTTAATAATAGTAAAATAATTTGCTTTGTCGCTATAGCAGAAGCTAATAGCGTGGGGGTTATTGAACAAAGTCTGCCTATTACTGGTAGTAGTTATATAAGTTTAAACTTGACTAACAATAATTTTTGGCAAGAGAGAATTAATCAAAAAATAGAAAAAATAGAAATTCTTAAATCTCAATATGCTTCTAATAATAATCCCAGTGAATTTGCTGTTGAGTTTCAATTAAAGAATGGCAAGTGTGTCTGCATTGAGTATTTAGATGAGGAAGAATTTCCCGATACTATTAGAGTGATAGAAAAGTATGAGGAAAATCAGTGCATAAGATTAAAATTTTGCTAGTGCGATCGCCCTTTCTCAACAACCTGCGTCGTAGTTTCACAGATTCAACGATTACCCGCTCCGCGCAAACTGGGTAATGTCACAAAGAGCCAACCTGATAACAAGACAGACAAAATGCGATCGCCCCTGCTGTCAATATACTCAAAAAAGGAGTACCCAGAAATGCGTACTCCTTTTA
>JAAHGE010000748.1 GCA_010672635.1 Desertifilum sp. SIO1I2
GGGAGAAAGGAGTGCAAAGTTCCGAGTTCCGAGTTCCGAGTTCCGAACTGGGTACTCTCTTCCCCCCACCTCCCCATCTCCCCATCCTCTTCTCACTCAGCACTTTACACTCAGCACTCAGAGAAGCACCCTCTTCCGGCTGGGGTAAATCTACTGTAAGAGCGATCGCCATTTTGCTGAAACTTTCCTTGGGATAGAGGCTCGATTCAGTAAAATCGCGGATATATAGATTTATCTTTAGCAAAACCTGATTGATTGACGCTCATGTTTAACCTGATTGAGAAAACGATTCAACCCCTTCAGTTAAACTATAAAATTCTCGAAGCGGCTTACGAACTGTATCTCAAAGCCCCCCAGTCTGATTATCCAGAGATTAACCTGCAAGAGTTATCGCGCAAAACCGGGGCCAGCATTTTAGAATGCCGTAATGCGATTGTTTCGGCAAACGAACTGAAGCGCTTTCCCAACTGTGCCCTTTGTGCGTAACGTTGCGGAGATAATAGAAAGGGTAGACCGATAGGAGCGATCGCATGAAAACTCAACAACTCGGAAACACTGGAATTCAGGTGAGTGCTATAGGTTTAGGAGGAATGCCGCTTTCTTTAAGCGATCGCCCTAGCGAAGCCGATGCGATCGCCGTCATTCACAAAGCTCTCGATCTCGGTATCACCTTCATCGACACCGCCGACTCTTATTGCAAAGACGAATCTGACAAACACCACAACGAACGTCTGATCCATAAAGCCCTTCAGCAATATTCTGGCGATCGCAACCCGGTGAGAGTTGCCACCAAAGGCGGTTTAATGCGTCCTCAAGGCAGTTGGACGCGCAATGGCAACCCCCAGCACCTGCGTCAGACTATTGACGAAAGCTACGAGGCGCTAGGCGGCGCAAAACCGATTGATTTGTGGCAATACCATGCCCCCGATCCGGAATATTCCATTGAAGAATCCCTCGCTCCCGTCAAGGAAGCCGTAGAAGCCGGTAAAATTCGCTATGTCGGCGTTTCCAACTTCTCCGTTGAACAAATCCAACGCGCCCGCGACGTGGTAGAAATCGTCTCAGTCCAAAATCAGTACAACCCCTGGCATCGTCAACCCGAAACCGATGGTACCCTAGCCTACTGCGAGCAAGAAGGTTTAACCTTTCTTCCCTGGAGTCCTTTAGGAGGAAGCCGTCGCGTCAAAAGCCTCTCCTATTTCTCAATCCTGACAGAGTTAGCCAAGGAAAAGGGCGTTTCACCCCATAATATTGTCCTAGCTTGGTTGCGGGCAAAGTCACCTTGCATCCTCCCGATTCCAGGCGCAAGTAAAATTTCCAGTATCGAGAACTCTGTCAAAACCCTAGAAGTTAGCTTAACCCCCTCCGAAATCGAACAAATCGATCGCGATACCGCCGAATAACAGGGCTAGCGTTCCCAATTCTCGACTAAATATTGCTCGATTAGTTCGGCTGCATAGCGGTTTCCGGCAATATTCCAATGGCTATCATTGGGTTTGTAGAGGCGGGTGGTTTGGTGTTTGGCGCGGAAGGTATCTAATAAATCAAGATACTCAATTTGCTGAGTTTCTAAGGCATCTCGGAGTTGGCGGTTGGGAAGATCGAAGTCAAAATTATCAGATTCCGCATTTAAAAGCTGCAAAACATCCTTTTGCAAGGTGGGATCGATTTGCACTTCGTCAGGAAGCAAGACAACTAGCAGGCGAATATTTTTATATTCGCAAATTTCTTTAATTCTTTGCAAATAGCTCAGGGTGTAATCAAAAACAGGAGAAAATTCTGGATTCTGTTTTTGGTAAATTGCCGTTCGAGCTGCTTCCATTTGCAGGTAGTTTTCGTAAGTCCAAGTGGGTTCATCGTCGTTATAAACCCAATTTTCGGGTAAGAAGATTTGTCCTTCATACTTGGTTTGCATATCGCCAATGAATTTAAAGAAGGAAGCCAGATAAGAATAACTATAAAGAGGTCTGGCTAGTTCTTGATTTTCTGCATCTAAAAAGTCATTGCCCACAAAAAAGGAAACAATAACTAAATCGGGGTTGACTTCCAATCCCTCATTCATTAACACCGCGAAATAATCTCTGGGATTTAAATTGGGAATTCCCATATTAATCGTTTCTACGGTTTTGCCGCGATGGTTTAAGGCAGATTCGAGTAAAGTATGGTAGTTGTGTTGATAGGGAACAACTCCAAAGGCGAAAGAATCGCCAATGCCGAGAATTCTATAAACTCCTTCAGCTTTAACAACGTTAAATTCAACATCTTTGAAGCCTCTAGAGTTGAGATAAAAGTCGTAATCGCTGGCGAAGGGTTTGCCGCGAAAGCGGTTGTAGGAGTTATCGTAAAAAATAAAGGTCGGATTAATCCGATTGAAGACTCTAAAGGCAATTTCGGTGAACGCCACAGAAATGAGCGCAATAATCAGTGTTTGACGCAGAACGAGAA
>JAAHGE010000749.1 GCA_010672635.1 Desertifilum sp. SIO1I2
TAGAGTTTATTCCCGCTCATCT
This sequence comes from Desertifilum sp. SIO1I2, assembly GCA_010672635.1. Taxonomy (GTDB): domain Bacteria; phylum Cyanobacteriota; class Cyanobacteriia; order Cyanobacteriales; family Desertifilaceae; genus Desertifilum. Next base: position 23 of record JAAHGE010000749.1, read on the forward strand.
CAAGTATGCTGAAGTCCTCACCCGTTACAATCGGGATTCAGAAGCCTTAGAGGTTTTAGAACGGGCTTATCAGCGCTATCCGGATCGAGTAGACTTACTAAAAGCTAAAATTGAGGCGCAAGCCAAGGCCGAACAGTGGTTAGATGCATCCTTAGCCGCGCGACAGTTTGCTCTATTGTATCCAGAACATCCAGAGGCTGAAGCGTTTTCAGCGATCGCGGATACAAACTTGAGGCGGTTTCAGTCGAGTCTGCGAAGTCAACTGCGAGGCAATGCGATCGCCAACGTCCTCACCGGAATTGCAGGCTATGCTTTAACCGGGAATATCTTTGGCCCCTTGTCAGCCGTAGAAACCACCGTTTTACTATTGCGCGGAGAGTCAGCAGTTGGCGACAGCATTACCCACCAACTGCGCCGCGAGTTACCCTTGGTGGAAGATGAAGAAATTCTCGCCTATGTCAACGAAGTCGGTGAAAAGCTGATTCAACAAACCGGGCGCGACTTCAATTATGAGTTCCACGTCATCTTAGATGACCGTCTCAACGCCTTCGCCCTACCGGGGGGCAAAATTTTCATTAATGCCGGAGCCATCCTTAAAACCAATTCTGAAGCCGAATTAGCGGGACTTTTGGCTCACGAACTCGCCCACGCGGTTTTATCTCATGGCTTCCAACTCGCCACCAGCGGCGGCTTAATTGGCAATATTGCTCAATATTTACCCTACGGGGGACTGGCATCTAATTTGTTGGTGTTTAGCTATTCTCGCGAGATGGAACGCCAAGCCGATGAACTGGGAACGCGCATCTTAGCAGCCTCCGGTTATGCCGCCGATGGGATGCACAATCTCATGTTAACCCTCGCTCGCGAAGATACCCCTTCTCCCCCTGCATGGCTATCCACTCACCCCGACACGAAAGAACGCATCCACAACCTAGAACGGCAAATTCTCCAAAGCGGCTTCAACCGCTACGCCTACGAAGGGGTAGAACGTCATGCAGAAATTCAGGAACGCTTAAAGCCTTTAGTGGAAGCGGAAAATGAGCGCAGAGAACGCCGCCGACGCCGATGAAGTGCCAAGATCGTTCATATTCAAATGGTCGGATCGGGTTTGAGAGGAATGGCTTGACGCCATGCTTCAATACCGCCAGTGAGAACAACAATCTGGTAGTCGGGGATGCCTACAGATTCTAGGCGGTTGTAAGCTTGAAACGATCGCAATCCTGACGTACAGTAAAGCACGATTGTGGGGTGGGGTTGACCGGCTTGTTTGCGGGCGTCGGCGGCTTCGTAAATTTGTTTAATGCCAAAGTCGGCTTGAATGTCAATTAAAGGGACAAGGATGCTGTTGGTAATGCGATCTTCAGCATATTCTTCGGGCGATCGCACATCAACCAAGACAACATTTGGATATTTGCCTTGCTGGAGTTCCTCAACAGACACCTGGGGAATGTCCCAACCTGCCACAACGTTTACAATAGTTTTGTGATTCAGGATGGCGATCGCACTCAGCGTTCCCAAGGTTAAGCACCCTACGCACAATGCGATGAGATGAGTTTGTCCCCACTTAGCTAGCATCGCTTAAACTCCTTTGAAGGGATAAAGTAATTGAGCAAGGTATCCTAAAGGAACTTGTTCGGGAATTCCATATTTTTGCGGCATTTCTCGCCTGGGAAGATATAGCGTCCCCAAGATTAAATCGAACAAAGGACACTGAGCAGCAAAGTTTTTATTACCAACTTCGGGGACTTTTGCATGGTGCCAATGGTGAAACTCTGGCGTCGCCAACAGCCATTTTAGCGACCCAACCCTCAGCCGAATATTAGCATGAATATAAAAGGCGATCGCGGCTGAAAACAAAGCATATATTCCTAACGTTTGAGTTGAAAATCCCATCCAATAAATGGGAATCATTTGGCAAAGCTTGGTAAAGATTTGATCGGCAGGATGCACTCGTACTGTTGCCAACCAATCTAAATATTCAATACTATGATGCACGGCATGAAATCGCCACAAAAAAGGGACTTCATGCAACAGTCTGTGAGCGATATAATAGCTGAAATCGGCAACTAAAATCGCTTCAGTCAGTTGCAAAAATAAGGGTTGTTGAGCAATGTAATTTTGTAAATCTGAAGAGACAAGATGATGCAAGCCTGATAAGACGAAGAATAAGCTAAGACCTCCCGCTAACCGACCAACAAAATGTCCGATCATAAAATAGGTTGTGTCGGTTTGCCATCCCGGACGAAAAATGGTTCGCTTGTGGAGAGCAAAACCAATTTCTAAGGGAATAAAGATACCGTCGCGAAATGGTCGGGCCGGGAAGCAAGGGCCTGAGCGCCGACCAGCTGGATGCCGCCATCGATTACATCGCGCGGCATCCGGCGATCTGGGAAGCGATCCTCACCGGCGGCGACCCGCTGATC
>JAAHGE010000075.1 GCA_010672635.1 Desertifilum sp. SIO1I2
TCCAAACTTCCGAACTGCACCGCGTTAGTCTGCAAGTTGTCTGGGAGTACCAGTCTGAGGTGCCATTTACCAACTCGTGTAGAGCATAAAGTCGCCCTAGAAGCACTCCACTAATCTTGTCGAAGTGGGCGCGGCTTTAGACGCATTTCTTTGGTAAGTCATATCAGTACAATGGAGTCAGATTCGTTTACCTTGGACTCCGCCGTGGCAATGAAAACGACAGCATCTTCAGAATCTACTCAAGCGATCGCCCTCGCACCGAGTTACAATGTCCCCATTGGCGTGCTAGTTTTAGCCATTCCTGGCTTTGTTCTCAGCCTGTGGGTAGGCAGCGCGATCGCCCTATTTGGCTTATTTTTAATGTTTCAAGCCGGAACCTTACGCCTTGTCTTCACCGACACCGCCCTAGACGTATACCGCCAAGAAACCTGCATTCGGCATTTTCCTTACCAAGACTGGCAAAACTGGAAAATCTTCTGGCCTGGCGTCCCCATCCTCTTTTACTTCAAAGAAGTCAAGAGCATTCATTTTCTCCCCATTTTATTTGACCCGAAGATGTTAAAGTCTTGCCTGGAAACTTACTGCCCCGTGCAGTCTTAGAATTAGTAGTCAGCTAAATTACAGAGTTAGATGAATTCAGACGAGTCTCAAATCCCAGAGCAAGCATCCGAACATCCGCAACCGGAAACCCCTCCAGAGGAAGTCGAAGGCTTACCCATCCCGGCGGAAGAACAACCGAGCAAACCCCCCTTTGATCTGACCGAGGAAACCGAGGATTTATGGGCCGCAGAGGCGTCAGAACAGTCCTCAGAAGCCGTGATTCACTCCGAACCCTCTGCGGAGACCCCCCCAGTAACAGCGGACGCAGAAGCCAGCGAAGAGGTCGATTTTCTGAGCGCCCGGATCGCCCAATTGCAGCACCAAGAGCAAACCCTTCAGCAGCAAGTCAGCAGCCTCCAAGCTGAAGTCGAACGACTCCAAACCCAACTGAGCGAAACTCAATCCGCAATGGGGCGCTTGGTGCAAGAGGGATTAAGCGAACTCGAACAGCGCAAAAAGAAATTACAAATTACGGTAGAACAGCTAGAACGCCGTTCGGAACGGATTCGTTCGGAAATGCGTTCTACCTTCGCGGGCGTCTCTCAAGATTTAGCCATCCGCGTTCAAGGCTTTAAAGACTATTTGGTTGGCAGTCTGCAAGAACTCGCCGCTACCGCCGAACAACTCGAACTCGTACCCGAACCGGGCGAAGTCAGATCCGCCCCCGTGAGCCGCGAAGGAGTGCGCGAAAGAGACTCCTCGCGAGGGACAACCCCCAAATTTGCCGAACAGGGATTTCAAGAACAAGTCCGCCAAATCCGCCGCCTGCTCGATCAATATCGCAGTATGCCCGATTATTACGGGCCGCCGTGGCAGTTGCGCCGCACCTTTGAACCCGTTCACGCCGATCGCGTTTCTAATTGGTTCTTTACCCAAGGGGGACGGGGGGCCATTCGGACGCTTGGATCGCGCTTGCAGAATATTTTAGTCGCTTCAGCAACCATTTCGGTGATGCGAAGCCTATATGGCGATCGCGTTCGTACGCTGGTTTTAGCCAATTCTCCAGAACGTTTGGGCGAATGGCGGCGCGGCTTGCAAGATTGTTTGGGCATTACTCGCGGTGATTTTGGACCCAATCAAGGGGTAGTGTTGTTTGAAGCCCCGGAAGCCGTTGCCCAAAAGGCGGATCGTTTGATTCAAGATGGGATGCTACCGTTTATTGTCATTGATGAAACGGAAAACCAGGTGAACCTGGGGATGCTGCAATTCCCCTTGTGGCTAGCTTTTGCCCCCGATCCGGATGCTCCACCCCCAGTGATGTACTAGCGTCCGGTTGAGAGGCGTTCTTGCTTCAAAGAACGTCTCTGTTTTGCCAATGTTCTCGACGCATCTCATAGTAGAGTAGCGGACGCTCGTTGGCGATCGCGCTGTTGAGCGGACAGAAGCCTAATGCGTTCAGTACCCGAATTGAAGCGCGGTTAGGTTCGTCCGCATCGGCAATAATTTTATCTAGGTTGAGTTCCTCAAAGGCATAGCGCAAAATTGAATTTGCGGCTTCCTGAGCATATCCCCGCCCCCAAAAGTGAGGATGCAAGCCAAAGATGAGGCTAGGGGGCTGTTCTGGCGAAAATTGTAGCAAACCCGAAAACCCAGCAAGGCGATCGCTATTCTTTTCAAAACACACCCAAATGCCATAGCCCTTCGTGGTAAAGCTGTTGAGGCTAGCTTCAATAAAGGTGCGGGCTTCTTGGCGATCGATGGCGCGATCGTCAAATAAAAATCGCCGAACTTCTGGATGCGTCCATAGCGAATGGACAGGATCGAGATCGCTGATTTGGCACGGACGCAAGTTTAAACGATCGGTCTGCAATGGCTCTACCATTCCTAACGGGTGCGGCGCTGTTCGCCTTGGTAGCGCAAATACTCGCTAATAAAGGCAATTACCCCAGAAACGAGAATCAGTAAAACACTTAAGGCGTTAATATCGGGTTTGACGCCCGTGCGGATGCGGCTAAAGATTTCCATCGGTAGGGTATTGGCTCCACTTCCGGCGGTAAAGCTGGCGATTAAAAAGTCATCCATGCTCAATACAAACGCCAGCAAGCAGCCGGAGACAATTCCAGGCATTAGTTGCGGTAGGAGAACCTTCAGAAAGGCTTGGAAGGGGGTTGCGCCTAAATCTAGGGCGGCTTCTTCGAGGTGAGGGTTTAAGTCTGCAAGACGGGTAGAGACAAGCACCGCAATATACGCTAAACAGAAGACAATATGAGCGGCGATAATTGTCCACAGGCTCAGGCGAATGCTGAATACCGCCAGAAAGATGAGAGTGGCAACGGCGATCGCAATATCGGGGATAATTAACGGCAAGTAGGAGACACCGCGATACAGCGATTTAAAGGGGAACTGATAGCGCGCTAACCCAACAGCCATTAAGGTGCCCAAAACGGCAGAAATGCCAACCGCCACCAAAGCTACAGTTAAGCTATTTTGTAACGCCAATAAAATCCGCCCATCCTTGAACAGGCGGGTATACCACTCTAGGGTAAAACCCGTCCAACCCGCGCTGTAAGCCGAACGGTTAAAGCTATAAACCGCTAGCACGATAATGGGTAAATACATGAACAAGAACATCAACAGGTTAAACCCGACCTGCAAACCCATTAACAGCATGGAAACTAGGCGTTCTGAGGTCAATTTCTGTTGGGTTGGAGATTGCCAGACCTCGACAGGCAGGCGTTCGGGCTGATGGCTGGAGTTCATAAAAATCAACGTTTGAAAGATTATGCTCGGTTAAGATTATCGCCGTATTTAATTAAAAGCGCGATCGCAATGCTGACCGCAAAGATTAACACCATACTTAAGGCTGACCCAAATCCCCAATTTTGCGTGGGTCCCAAAAACTGGTTATAAATTAAGCGAGCAACGGTCATATTTGACGCGCCGCCGAGCAATTCTGGATCGACAAAATCGCCCAGACTGGTAATCAGAACCAGCAGCGTTCCGGCGGCAATTCCGGGAAACGCTTGGGGGACGGTAATTTTAAAAAAGGCTTGAATGGGATTGGCTCCCAAGTCAGCGGAGGCTTCGAGCAGGCGTTTATCGAGTTTCTCTAGGGAAGAATAGAGAATCAGCACCATATAGGGCAGAAAACTATAGCTCATGCCAATCAGTACCGCCGGCCAATCGTTGAGCAAGTTCACAGGGGGCAACCCCAAGACGCCCAGAAAACTGTTGAGTACCCCAGTCCGCCGCAAGATACTAATCCAAGCATAGGAACGCAACAGCGAAGAGGTCCATAGCGGCAGTACAAAGCCCAACAGCAAGAGATTTCGCCACCGTCGGGGGGCACTTAAGGCAATCCAGTAGGCGACGGGAAAGCCCAGCAACAGGCAAATGAGGGTCGTTCCCAACGCAAAGCCGAGCGATCGCCCAATCACGTTCCCGTAAATTGGCTCAAAAACCCGCAGATAGTTCTCGATCCCGGAAGGGTTCACCACGTCTCCGGGTCGGATATTGGGGACTAAACTCAGTTGAAAGATGACAAAGGTCGGCAAAACCAGCAGCAGCAGCCATAACCCCGAAGGACCGAGTAGCACTACCGGGCCGATCCAATGAGACCATCGGGATTTGGCTGGCGCGGCTTTGTCAGCCAGAAGAGTTGACTCTAAGGGGGGAGGATTTGTAGTAGACACAAGCGATCGCTCTTGATTATCAGGGGTTTCTTATCCACTGGTCAGTTGAGTCCAGTATCGATCGTAAAGTTGTTGAATGGTACTGCCTACCGGGGCTATGCTTTCGCAGTTTGCCAAAATCTCCTCTGGGGGAAATAAGGTGGGGTCTTCTCGCAACTCTGAGGGGAGTTGTTCGTAAGCCACGCGGTTGGCGGTGGCAAAGTTGAGGCGCTGGCAAACTTCGGCGGCGATCGCCGGTTGCAGCATAAAGTTAATCCAAGCATAGGCCCCATCGGGATTGGGTGCAGTTCGGGGGATGACTAAGGTGTCCGTCCACAACGAAGAACCGCTTTGGGGGATGGCATATTCGATACTGGGATTTTCTTCGATCAGTTCGTGGGCGTCTACCGAGTATCCCATTGCGATCGCCAAATCTCCTGTCAGCACTTGGGGACGCCAAGCATCGGACGTAAAGGTGGCGATCGCTGGTCTTAAGTTCACTAGGCGTTCGTAAGCTTGGCGAATTTCTTCGGGGTTGGTGGAATTGTAAGAATAACCCAACATCCTCAACGTTGCGCCCATTACCTCGCGCACATCATTGAGCAAACTCACCTGGCGCACCAGTTCGGCTTGATGTTCCCAAAGATACTCCCAATCTTCTGGACTCGCCTTCACCTCCGAAGTGTTGTAAATTAATCCGGTCGTTCCCCAACTCACTGGAATACTATGCTGATTATTGGGGTCGTAACCTGGATTTCGGTAAGTCGGAAAAAGTTGATTTAAGCCTTCAATTCGGGATAAATCAAGTTCGGTTAGTAGATTTTGGGCAACCATTTTCCCGACCATATAGTCGGAGGGGTAAATAATACTGTAGGCCGCGCCCCCTCCGGCTTGTACTTTGGCTAGCATTGCCTCATTGGAATCGAACACATCAGCAATGACTTCAATCCCCGTTTGTTGAGTAAAGCTTTGCAACAGGTCATCATCGGTATAACCTGCCCAAGTATAGATATACAAGCGATTGCTATCGCTCGGACGGGCTTGTGAAGTCGGCTGAACTTGAGCCAAAGTCCAGCCGCAGCCGGATAGCGACGAGGTTGCGCCCGCGACCAGGGACGCTTGCAGAAAGCGACGCCTCGATAAGGAATATTTGGCAGCAGAACTAAACATCTTAGATACCGACACAGGCGAAGAGTGCAAGCAGACTGAACTCAAGGGAATTGCGGCGGGAAATGGCTCCGTAAGCCAGTTTACCACCCCCAACTCTTGCTATTCTTCTAGGGCAAGACAGTCGCGAGCGTCCCAAAAGGCGTATAGGGGGGTTTGGGAATCCACTAAAACTTCTGGTCGATTGGGTTGAGAGACCAAAAGGCGATCGCCAGAAACTAATTCCACCACGCACTGCACGTGAGTTCCCATAAACATGACATGCTTCATGCGACCTTCAAAGCAGTTGGGATAATTGTCGGGTTCCTCAAGACTGACCTGAATTTTTTCGGGACGGATGCTGACCACCACCCGTTCGCGCAGGTTGGAAAAGGCATCAGATGCTTTACCATTTTTAAGATCGCCGCACTGAGCAAAAATCGTCAGTCCTTTATCCGTTGTCACTTGAATCGTCGAACGTTCAAACGGGAAAATGCGACCGCGAAACAGGTTGGTATCGCCAATAAAATCTGCCACAAACGGCGTGCGAGGCGCATTGTAAATTTCTGTAGGGGTGCCAATTTGTTCAATTTTCCCCTCTCGCATTACCGCAATCCGTTGGGATAATGACAGCGCTTCTTCTTGATCGTGAGTCACCATCACAAACGTTAGCCCTAACTCTTGATGCAGATTGGATAATTCTACCTGCATTTCCTTGCGTAACTTCAGGTCTAGCGCCCCTAGGGGTTCGTCGAGGAGCAGCACTGACGGTCGATTCACCAGCGCCCGCGCTAAAGCCACCCGTTGCTGCTGTCCGCCGGACATTTGTGCAGGATAGCGGCTGGCGAATCCTTCCATCTTGACCAACTGTAAAACATCTCGGACTCGATCTTCAATTTGAGCGTTGGTTAGCTTTTTAATCCGCAACCCAAAGGCAATGTTATCCCACACATTCATGTGGTTAAACAGAGCATAGCTTTGAAAAACGGTATTCACCGGGCGGCGATAGGGCGGGATATGGTTCACCAACTGATTGCGGACGATCACCTCCCCGGCTGAAGGTTGTTCAAAACCAGCCACTAGACGCAAGGTTGTGGTTTTACCGCAACCTGAAGGCCCTAGAATACTGAAGAATTCACCTTGACGAATCTTAAGATCGACCCCACGAACAGCCGTTTCGCCATTGAAAACTTTGAACACTTTGCGAAGTTCCACATCGAGTTCGTAATCTTCAACGCCAGTAGATTGATTAGAGAGAGCAGTCTGAGACATAGTTTGCAAGTATTCAGTCGCAATTCCCCGATCGAGAGTATGGAGGCTCTCCATTCAATACGAACATGACAAAGTTTGACTTGGGTTTATTTTATCCGTCTATTTGCAAAGACTCGCGATCTTGTGATTTTTTATCAATCCCGATCTGAAGACTACTGACCTTCTACTTGGATTGGAGAAATCCTGCTAAGGTCAGTTGGGTCTGCGAACGAAGAATCACCGTTCCTTAAGGAGTGGTAAGTGTCAAGATACCAGCCCGCAGTCCCTCGGATTTCAGAAGCTTAAAGCTTAACTCAGCACGATGCCAGAACGGTCTTCTAGAGAACGCGATCGAGATCGCTCCTAGCAATTACCGATCCCAATCTGCAAATCTACCTTTTACAATAGGTTGATTCGTTTACAATCTAAAGCTTGGACGTTTAAACTCGCCCTAGTTCGCCATGACCTTGCTTAAATCTCCTCCCATCTACACCCCACAATCCCCCACCCGTCCGGCAAAGCGCACGGTAGGTCGTTCCTACCAAGCAATTATTGCCATGACTTTGATTACCACCATCATGGGGGGGGGAATTGGTACCCGTTTGGCCACCTTGCAACTGGTGGAAGGCAAACAAAACGTCCAAGAAGCAAACCGCAACCGGATTCGGGTGATTCCCAAACAACCCGAACGCGGTAAAATTCTCGATCGCAAAGGTCGGATTCTTGCGAGCAGCCGTTTATCGCATTCCGTTTATGTCTGGCCGCTAGCCCAACGCAAAAACACCTGGCCGCGAACCCTCAGACGCCTTTCTCAACTTTTAAATATTCCAGAAGCAGAAATTCAAAACCGGATGGAACGGGCGGGCTATTCCTCCCCTTACCTCCTCAGAGTTGCCTGGGGATTATCTCGCGAACAAGTGACCGCGTTGGAAGAATATAGCAGCGAACTGGATGGCATCGTCATTGATGTTGAAACCGTTCGCCATTACCCCAATGGCAAAGTCGCCTCCCACGTACTGGGTTATACCGGGGAAATGAACGACGAAGACCTAGAACGGAAAAAGGATCGCGGTTATCGTTTGGGGGATGTCATTGGTCAAATGGGGGCAGAAGCGGCGTTTGAAAGCCAATTGCGTGGCGAATGGGGCGGCCAGCAGGTTGAAGTCGATGGCTTGGGACAAGTTGTCCAATTTTTAGGGACTATGCCAGCCAAGGCGGGCCAAGATGTCCGTTTAACGATTGACCTGGAAATTCAGAAAGCGGCGGAAGCGGCGTTAGGCGATGCCCAAGGGGCAATTGTTGTCATTGACCCGAATAATGGGGCCGTCTTGGCAATGGTGTCTCGCCCTGCTTTTGACCCGAATATTTTTTCAACCCGAATTACCGAACAGACTTGGGCAGAGTTGCAAAGCGCCGATAACCCGTTTGTGAATCGCGCCCTCCAAGGGTTTGCCCCTGCGAGTACCTTTAAAATTGTGACGACTGCTGCCGCCTTAGAATCTGGGAAGTATTCGCCCTATACGGTGTTGGGGACGTTCCCTTATTTAACGGTGGGGGGCATTCAGTTTTGGGATTGGAACCGGGCGGGTTTTGGGCCGCTGGATTTTGCTGGGGCAATGGCTTGGAGTAGCGATACGTTTTTCTATCAAATTGCCTTGGGGGTTGGCGGGCCCACTTTAATTGAGTGGACGCGCAAGTTTGGTTTTGGTCAAAAAACGGGAATTGAGTTAGCTGGGGAAGAAGCCTCTGGGTTAGTGGCGGATGAAACGTGGAAAAATTTGGAGTTGGGTGAAGACTGGTATGCCGGAGATTCGGTGAATATGTCGATCGGTCAAGGTTATTTGCAGGCGTCACCGTTGCAGGTGGCGGTGATGTTTGCCGTTCCTGCCAATGGGGGGTATCGCGTGAAGCCCCATCTGCTGAAGGATAATGAAGAGGCCAAAAATTGGCGGGAGTCCCTCGATCTCGATCCGGTGACGGTGGATATCCTCCAGCAGGGGTTGCGCCAAGTGGTGACGAACGGAACTGGGGGGGCAATGAACGATCCGGCTTTGCCGCCGAATGCTGGGAAAACCGGAACGGCTGAAGATCCGCCGCGCCTCTCCCATGCCTGGTATGGTGGCTATGCGCCGTATGATAAGCCGGAAATTATTGTGGTGGCTTTTGGAGAAAACTCCGGTGGGGGCGGTGGGGCGTTTGCGGCCCCCAAAGCTAAACTGGTGTTGGAAGCTTACTTTAAGATGAAGAATCGCAAGGGTTAATCGATTCGGAGTTGAAAGGGCAAGCGGGCATAAACACCTCGCGGATCGTTGAGGTTTTGTAAGAAGGCGAGTTCTGCTTGGAGTTTGTGCAATTCTAGGGTGAGGCGATTCGCGAAGCGATCCGTTCCGGAATCGCCTTTGACTAGGGCGTTCAGTTCAGTTTGTGAGATGAAACGCCCAATCAACCGTTCTTCGAGGGAACGGGTTCTGGGATATTCTTCAAGCTGCCAGTCGTCGGCAATTTCGGCTTTTTCGGCAGCAAAGGCGATCGCCGCCTCTAAGCCGCCAATTTCATCGACCAATCCCAGGTTTTTGGCTTCTTGTCCCGACCAAACTCGACCTTGGGCAATTTCGGCAACGCGGGCGGGGGGCAGGTTGCGGGAGGTGGCAACGTGATTGAGAAATTGTTCGTAAATGCGGTTGACGGAGTTTTGATAAATCGCGATTTCTTGGGGCGTTTTGGGACGGGTAATGCTTTGACTATCGGCAAAGCGTCCGGTTTTGATGGTATCCCAGGTGATGCCGTTATTGTTGGCGAGTCTTTGGATGTTGGGTAGCAAGCCAAAGACGCCGATCGATCCGGTGATCGTACTGGTTTCAGCAAAGATGCGATCGGAGTAAGCGGCGATCCAGTAGCCTCCGGAGGCGGCGTAGTTTCCCATTGAAACGATGACGGGTTTGGTTTGGCGGGTAAGTTCGACTTCTCGCCCAATGATTTCGGAGGCGGTGGCGCTACCGCCCGGACTGTTGACGCGCAGGACAATGGCTTTGACGCGATCGTCTTGACGTAACGTTCGCATCTGGGAGGCAAAGCGATCGCCGCCAATGCTTCTGACTCCACCTTGACCATCTACAATATCGCCTTCAGCATAAACGACGGCAATCCGATTGCGAGAAACGGAGGCGTTGCGATTGGCGACTCGACTATAGCTGGTTAGGGAAATTTGATTGAAGGAATCTTCGTCTTCGCTATTTCCTGTCACTTCCTTGAGTTCGGCGACGACTTCATCAAAATAGGCGATCCGATCGACTAAACCGCGTTGTTGGGCGTTTTCGGCCAGTAGGAAGCCTTCGGTATCGGCGATCGCTTGTAGCTGTTGCGGGGTTAATTCCCGATGGCGGCTGGCTACTGTTAAAAAATCTTGCCATAAGTCGTTGAGAACGCCTTCGGTTTGCTGGCGGTTTTCGGGACTCAGTTGGGTTTGGGTAAAGGGTTCTACGGCAGATTTGTACTTGCCAACGCGGATGACTTGCACCCCAATCCCATATTTTTGGAACGCCCCGGCGAGAAACATCATCTCTGAACTAAAGCCATTGACTTCAACGGCTCCCATCGGGTTAATAAAGATCGTATCGGCAACCGAACCGAGATAGTATTTTTGTTCTTGCCAATCGACATCGTAGGCATAGATGGGTTTGCCGGATTCGCGGAATTTTTCTAAGGCGGCCCGCACTTCTTTGAGGGATGCCAGACCATTGCTACTGGTACTGCCGCTACCATCGAGGTAAAGCCCAACAATGCGATCGTCAGTTGCCGCTTCCTTCAGGCTGTCTAACACGTTCCGCAAGGTGATGGTCGTGTTTGTTTCGCTGGATAAGGCTTCGCTGAGGGCTTCTCCAGTTGTCGAAATGGGGTTTGTATCGTTAATCGTTAAGCCCAGATCGAAGACGAGAATCGAGGCATTTTTGACTTGGGGACCGGTTTCTCTAGAAGCAGCAGCCACAATTAAAAAGATTAAGCCACCCGCGCCTAAACCACTGAGAACTAGAAATCCTAAAATATTGCCAACCAGACTGGCAAAGGTGTATTTCAGAAATTGACGCATCGGTTTTTCAATAAGATGAGGTGATTTTTTCGAGAATGGGGGCGCTTTGGAGTTGGGAGAGGTTGGCGGTTCCCGTGCAGAATAGAACTGTTGTTAGTTCTGCCAGTAAGATATCAACCAGTTCAAACAGGGCTGCTTCTGATTCGGCGGCGGCTTGTAAGAAGGGAAAGGCTAATCCTGCCAGATCTGCCCCTAGGGCGATCGCCTTGCCCACCTCTAGGCCATTTCGCAGCCCACCGGACGCAATTAACGGGATCTCTGGGGCAACTTGGCGAATCTTGTGAATGCATTCTGCTGTAGGCAAACCCCAATCTGCAAAGGTTTGTCCGAGGCGTCGCTGCTTGCGAGTTTGGGCGCGTTCGCTTTCGACTTTGGCCCAAGAGGTTCCGCCTGCACCCGCAACGTCAATCGCCCGAACCCCGGCATTGATTAACTTTTGGGCAAGAGGGGCTGAAATTCCATTACCCACTTCCTTGGCAATGACGGGGACGGTTAGCTTTTTGCATAGTTTTTCGATTTTGTCAAGAATTCCCCGGAAATTGGTATCGCCATTGGTTTGGATGCACTCTTGGAGGGGGTTAAGATGCAAGATCAGGGCATCAGCCTGCAAATGGGCGATCGCGCGTTCGCACTCCTCTATACCATAGCTATAATTCAACTGTACTGCCCCCAAATTGGCAAACAGCAAAACATCCGGGGCCACCTTTCTTACCGCAAACGTAGCGATCGCATCCGGATTTTCAATCGCCACTCGCTGCGAACCCACCCCCATCGCCAAGCCATAGTGCTGCGCCACCTGCGCCAACCGATAGTTAATCAGCTTCGCCTGTTCGGTTCCACCCGTCATCGAAGAAATCAGCAGCGGGGCACCCATCGGCTTACCTAAAAATGAAGTCGTTAGATCGATATCCCGGCGATCCAACTCCGGCAAGCAACAATGCACAAATCGGTAGCATTCAAGTCCGGTTGTCACCGTACGGCACTGAACATCCTCATCTAAACAGATCCGCAGATGATCGGCCTTGCGCGTTTGGGTAGACGTTGAACTATCAATAGAAGAATCAATCATAACTTTGGCTATACGGAAGGCTAACGCGAAATCAACTCTACCGCATCTCGTCCATCAACAGGCTGTAAATAGACTTTAACGCTTTCTTCCTTTGAAGTTGGTAACTTCTTCCCGGTAAAATCGGGATGAATGGGGAGTTCGCGATGCCCCCGATCGACCAAAACCGCCAGCCAAATCGCTGAAGGTCTACCATAATCGTTAACCGCATTTAACGCAGCTCGAATCGTCCGACCTTTATAAATCACATCATCCACCAACACCACAATCTTCCCCGTCAGATCGAACGGGATCTCCGTTTTGGCTGGCGTTCTCACCCCAATTTGGTCTAAGTCATCCCGATAAAACGTGACATCTAGCGCCCCAACGGGAACCGCCGTATTTTCTAACAGCGTAATTTGGTCGGCAAGCAATTGGGCTAAGTGAACGCCTCTAGTGTAAATTCCCAGAAGTGCTAATTGTTCCAAGTTTCCGGAACGTTCGATAATTTGCGAGGCGATCCGGGTAATGGTGCGGCGCAGTTCTTCAGCAGAGAGAATTTCAACAATTTTCGGTGACATAGGCAACGAACATAGGCTTCCCTCTAAAATAACCGCACTCGGAAGTAATTGTTCGGGTTGATTCAGGAATAATCTCTCTCAAGAATCATTGACAGAAGTAGCATTTTTTCAGTTAGCTGTAAAACGATTCCCTTAAAATTTTGGCTGTTTTTTGGTGTTTAGGGCTTTCTTCTCAAGTCTGCGGGTTCGCTCGATCGGTTTAGTCTTGATTGCTGTTGTGCCAGCACTCGGTCTGATTTTATGTACCGCCTCATTCCAGCGCCAGCAAGCGTCTCTAGAAGCTAGAACCAACTTAATGCGATTGGCAAAATTGGTTGCGGCCAATCAGACTCAAGCGATAGAAGGGGCCCGACAACTGCTGATTGCGATCGCGCAATTGCCAGAAATCCAACAGGGAAATTGGGACGCCTGCAATCAAACTTTGAGCAACCTGATTGAACAATATCAATCCTATGTAGCGCTTAGCGTCCTCGATCCGCAAGGAAACGTGCGGTGTAGCAGCCTTCCTTTGTCTCAACCTATTAATTTTGCGGATCGACTTTACTTTCGACAGGTATTGGCGACCCAAGAATTTGTTGTTGGCG
>JAAHGE010000750.1 GCA_010672635.1 Desertifilum sp. SIO1I2
TCGGCTTGCCATTCTGGATTTGCATCTTGATAAACTTCTGGAATGGCAAGCCGCATTAACAGCAGCCCATCAAATTCTAGAACAAGCATTAAGCGCGATCGCTTCTAGTATTTCTGCGCTTCAACCTCCCCACCCACAAGCTCAACCTCTCGTTATCTTTAATTCGCTGAACTGGCGACGCTCTGAGGTTGTAGCACTTCCCACTACTGCATCAGCTATTACCCAAATTTACGATAGCAACGGTCAAAAATGTGCGACTCAACCATTAGCAGAAAAATGCCTACTCTTCGCTGAGAATATTCCTGCAATTGGCTACCAGCTATTTTGGGTGAGTTTTGGCGATCGCCCTCATCTCCCGATCAACCCAAATTCTGAATATATACTAGAAAATCAGTTAATTTCAGTTCAAATCGATCCAAGTACGGGCGAAATTAGACAAATTTTTGATAAGCAGCAACAGCGAGAATTCCTCAAAGGCGCGGGGAACCAACTGCAATTTTTCCGAGATAGCGAACAATACTGGGATGCTTGGAATATCAACCCCAACTATGAGGAATACTCGTTACCCTCAGCCGAACTCAAATCCATTCAATGGCTAGCTAAAGGCGAGATTTATCAAAGTATTCGGGTTATCCTTCAATTTGAAAACTCTGAATTTATCCAAGACTATATTTTAGAGAGCCATTCCCCTATCTTAAAGATAGCCACGCAAGTGAATTGGCAGGAAGAACATATCCTGGTTAAAGCCGCCTTTCCCCTAAACCTAGAAGCTGACTTTGTAACCTGTGAAATGCCCTTTGGTGCAATTCAACGCACCACCCACCCTCAAACACCCGCCGAAAAAGCCAAATGGGAGGTTCCCCTCTTAAACTGGGTGGATATTACCGATAATTCTCAAACCTTTGGGGTTAGCTTGCTCAATGATGGCAAATATGGCTGCGATCTTCAATGCGATCGCCTGCGCTTAACGCTACTGAGAAGTCCGCGCTGGCCCGATCCAGAGTGCGATCGCGGTTATCATCAATTTACCTACGCAATCTATCCCCATGCAGGCAGTTGGGAAGCCGCCGAAACCGTCAGGCGCGGATATGAGCTAAACTGTCCCCTGCAAACCCAATCCTTATCTAGTCTCAAATCCCCCTCAAATCCCCCTCTACCCCCCAGGCATCAATTTCTAGAGGTGGGGGCTGATAACTTAGTTTTAACCGCCTTCAAGCCCTCAGAAACCGATGCAAATTGCTGGATTCTGCGCTGTTACGAATGTCAGGGTCAACCTAGCGTACTCCAACTTCAGACTAGCTTGCCACTAGCCGGGACTCAAGCCGTCGATCTTCTAGAGCAACCCCTCACTTCCCAAGCGCATCATCAAGTTAAGCCTTGGCAAATTGCAACGTGGGCGCTGCAAGCTCAAGGTATTTCCGAAGCTTAGTGGCTGGCGCTCCCTTCAACTGGGCATAATACCCAACTCAACTTGATATTTCCCAAAAGGGGGCTAGTCCCAGGTATAAGATACTCTAGTCTTCGTGATCTTCAAACGGATCGCTTAACTGTTTCGACGGGGGCCCAAATGCGGTATAGATAGACAAGCCTGTAATGGCAATCACGAAGACTGCGATCGAAATATTAAGAACAGTTGCGGTTTCCATTGTCTAAACCAATTATTAAATCCTATTCCTCTATAATATTACGAAAAATTACAAAATCTCAGTTAATCCAGATTACAGGTGACTTATGTCTCAAAGAACGTGGTTAGGCGATGTCCTCAGACCCTTAAACGCAGAATCCGGTAAAGTTGCTCCGGGTTGGGGAACCACTCCCTTAATGGCAGTGTTCATGGTACTGTTTTTCGTCTTCCTGCTGATCATCCTGCAAATCTACAACTCCTCGCTGCTCCTCAACAGCTTTGACGTAGATTGGAAAAGCCTAGCCCAATAAGTCCGTTTTTCCCTTAGTCTCATCCCCACCCTCTCTAGGGGGGGGGATTTTTTAGTGCTGAGTGCAAAGTGCTGAGTGCTGAGTCAGTTCCGAGTTCCGAGTTCCGAGTTCTGAGTAGAAAGTGCTGTTGCGTTAGCTTCCGCGTAGCGGTGTGCTGAGTCAGTTCCGAGTTCCGTAGCTTGCACGCCAAGCAGCGGTGTTCCGAGTGGGGAGGTGGGGAAATGAGAAAGAGTGCTGAGTGCTGTTGCGCTAGCTTCTATGTAGCAGTGTTCTGAGTTGATAATTATCAAGTTTTCCTGTCTCTTCTTCCCCCAACTCCCAACTCCCAATTCCCTTCTTCCTCCCCATCCCCCCATCCCCCCATCTCCCCACCTCCCAATTC
Source organism: Desertifilum sp. SIO1I2 (assembly GCA_010672635.1). Lineage (GTDB taxonomy): Bacteria > Cyanobacteriota > Cyanobacteriia > Cyanobacteriales > Desertifilaceae > Desertifilum. The sequence continues at coordinate 2,318 of JAAHGE010000750.1, forward strand.
CCCGAATTCTTCAACTAGCGCTATGCTGGCAACTTCTTCGGCCCAAAAATCAACAGCGCCACTACCAAAATTACTAGCATTTCCGGTAAACCAACGCCAAAGATATTCACTTGGCTTCCTCCAGTC
>JAAHGE010000751.1 GCA_010672635.1 Desertifilum sp. SIO1I2
TGGTAAAACCTGGCAGCGCCAGGTTTTACCAGACTCAGAAGATGCTCTCTTACTTTCTTACTTGCAAAAACATCCGTTTTTTAGCTTTAAAGAAATAATTTTGCCGTTGATTCGCGCTCGGTGGTTACTAGCGGCTTGTCGCAACGCTCAAACTCTTTCTCAAGAACAACTAGAATATTTAAGACGAGAATCCATCAACTTCTTAATCAGGCAGATCGATGAAGTTTGCCGAGATGCAGGTTTTAACAGTGCTGAATTAGGAGCGATCGCTCCAGGTATCTCTTCAGGATTAATCCCTTTAACGAGTTTTCCTCAATCCGTTGCAGAATCAGTTACTCGTGTTTCACCAACTCCAGCATTATCCCTTGATCCAGTCAGTCAATTAGAAGCCTCCGTCGATTTAGATAATTTTGCAGAGGAGACAGATAGCTTAAATTTAGCCGGATTCGACCCAGCCATGCTCGGACCTACTTTCAGTTAGAGAGGCAAGCTAATGACGAACAGAATTCATTTAGTCGATGGGGAGAAAGGTGGAGTAGGCAAATCTATGTTTACTCGCGTTCTCATCGAATTCAATCAAAAATACGATCTGCTCTACACTCTAATTGATGGCGATTTTCAAAATCCTGACGTGCAGCAGCGCTATCCCGAACATGGAGCACAACTTGTCGCTTTAGTCGAAGATGAAGAGAAGTTCTTTGACATCGACATCATCTTTGAAACAGCTCTAGAAACTCCAGTAATCGTTAATCTACCTGCTCGGTCTTACGGGATTATCAACAAATGGATTGAGGAAGCTGACTTAGTTTCGCCTGACTTTAAAGAAAAGTCAGGCATTGATATCTGTAAGTGGTTCTTATGTGGAGGAACGACGGATAGTATTGAAATGTTCGTTGATTCCTTCAATCACTTTGAAGGGCAGCTCAAGCACGTTTTCGTGCGAAACTTTGGAGTGTGTAAAGATTGGTCGCACATGCAAGACCATAAAGATATCCTAACTCTGATTCAAAAGCATCAAATTCCTATTGTAGATTTTCCTCAATTAAGTTCGAGAGAGCGTAAGTTTATCGATACCAAACGCCTATCGTTTCAACAGGCGATGAACCACCCAGAGTTTCATCTGATTAGTCAACAACGCCTCCACACCTTTTTAGAAGCTTCCTACAACCTTATCGAAAATGTTGGTCTGTTTAACGATACACCCAACCGCCTCGTAGCTTCTTCAAAAACAGAAACGCCACCCCCAGATAAACAACTGCAACCCTCTACAACTCCCCAATAGGAGGACAAATGCCTAAACCCGAAACTTTAGGACTAGAGGAATTTGACGAGGATTCGTCTCTAATCGATACAGCAGGAGCTGAAGCAGAAGAGGACAATTGCTCTCCCAACGATGCAGAGTTTTGGCAGCAGATTGATGATGAGCTAAAGGTGAAGAATGCACGAAACCCATCACCTTTATCTGCTCCACCCCTATATGAGCGAGATAGCGACTCATTAATCAGCCAAGTGCTTCAGGGGAAAGACTCTCAGTTTCGCGCTCAAGTCATCAATACGGCTTACCGATACGGTCTTGATAAAAATGACCCGCTTTTTATTGTTTTACTAGCAACGGGTCAGTTAGAGCTGCTGTTAGAACAAAAGCCGGATGAAATCGATCGGTTCTTTCAAGACTGGCAATTGAAGTGGCAGTCTAACTTGCAAGATTCTCAGGCGATTATCAGCCAAGAACTAGAGCAAGTGCAACAGTTCGTCGATCATTGGGCGCAAGATAGTCGGGAGATTTTAGAGCGACAGAGTAAAGCTGCGGTTACCGTTCAAAGCCGCAATATTTCTAATTCTGTCAAAACTTTAGTGCGACAAGCTGCTTTAGAAAAAGTTGCTCACGATATCTGGTCGGTAATTTTTGGCAGTGGCGTAGTCTTTTCTAGTATTGCAGTTGGCATGTTCATTGGACTAGCGATTCCTCGCTTTACTCCATCTCCTGAACTTGATCCAATGGGGCCTCGACAGCTAACGCTAAAAGAAGCAGCGGCTTTAGAATGGGGTTTAAGCAAAGAAGGTCAATTTGCCCAAAAGAATGCCGATACGATTCAATGGGCAATGAGTAAAGAAGGGAAATATGCTCGTCAATTTATGCGCTGGAACGAAGCATTGTTGAGTGAAAAGAATGGGAAGAAGTTGTGCGAAACTGAGGTGAATCGATTAGGAGTGACCTTAACGGTTGAGGGGAAAGCTTCTCAGGGAGGATTTTGTACTTTGTGGACTCGTTCTCCGCAACAGCGAGAATTTGTGCCTTAACTGTATAGATGAATTCATCTAGGCACAGCGCCAAACTTTAGGTTAACTGAGTAACTTAAAGTTGTATTCTAGGTTAGTGACTAGCTTCATTGTTTTAGCTAGCTTTCAGAATTTCCTCAAGGATTGGAGCA
>JAAHGE010000752.1 GCA_010672635.1 Desertifilum sp. SIO1I2
TAGCCAGCGTTGAGGAGTTTTTACCGACTCCCCAACCGGAAATCACTCCAGAAGCGACTTCAACACCCATCCAACATCCACTACTGCGATCGCGATCGCCCATTTAGATCACTACTTTGGCAAAGGTCAACTCCGCAAGCAAGTCCTATCCGACATTAACCTGGAAATCAGTTCTGGGGAAATTGTGATTATGACAGGTCCCTCTGGTTCGGGGAAGACTACCCTTTTAACCTTAATTGGTGGCTTGCGTTCTGCCCAGTCGGGTAGCTTGCAACTTCTCAACCAAGAAATGTGCAATGCTTCCTCGGAACAACTGGTGCAAGCAAGGCGCAAAACTGGATATATCTTCCAAGCCCATAATTTACACCGCAGTTTAACCGCCCTGCAAAACGTGCAAATGGGGTTAGAATTGCACCGCCATCTTCCCAAAGCGGAAATGAAAACCCGTTCGGCGCAAATGCTGGAAGTTGTAGGGTTAGGGCATCGCCTTCATTATTATCCCGAAGATTTATCGGGCGGTCAAAAACAACGGGTGGCGATCGCGCGGGCGTTGGTTAGCCATCCCCAAATTGTCTTAGCTGACGAACCTACCGCCGCCTTAGATAGCAAGTCGGGGCGAGAGGTGGTGGATTTAATGCAAAAATTAGCAAAGGAGCAAGGTTGCACGATTCTGCTGGTGACTCACGATAACCGGATTTTGGATATTGCCGATCGGATCGTGCGTCTGGAAGATGGTAAATTGACTTCCTCTGCTGCATCATAGGCTGTCACCGCTGTATGGGATAATACTTTCTTTAGGGGAACGGCCCATGAGTGCTGCATATATTCAAGACGAAGCAGAATTTAATACTCTTTTAGAAAAGGAATCGCTCTTAGTGGTAGACTGCACTGCAAGTTGGTGCGGTCCTTGCAGGTTAGTAGCCCCGCTAATCGATCGGTTAGCTGAAGATTATCGCGATCGCGCTAAGGTGTTCAAGTTGGATCTTGATGCGAATAAGTCTGTCGCCAAACGCTTTGGAATTCGCAGCATCCCCGCTGTAATGATTTTCAAGCAAGGCGAACTTGCTGAAACTGTAATTGGCGCAAAGCCCTACGAAGATTTTAGCGGTGCGTTAGATAAGTATATCGGCTAATCCCGATTTGAGGATGGCTCAAAGCGAATCTGGGGGAAACTCGCGCCTCCAGATTTTTGCTAAATTTGATGAATGAGGAAATCCCACATCAGCATTATAAATTATGCGATCGCGCGGGCGATTCTGATGTCTTCGTAAGGGCTGATTGGATTTCAGTATCTTTTACGATTTTTATTCAGACCATTTCTCCCGAACTCACCCACTAGAGGCGAACAATCGCAGCAAGGGGAAATGTTAGGTAGTTGAGGAACCGATAAAAAATGATTCCCATTCGCGATCGCTTACCGCCCCCTCGAACGCCGTTTCTTGTATATGGTCTTATTGGATTGAATGCTGCTTTATTTTTGTGGGAAATCAAGCTAGAATTCGCGGGACAACTCAGTGACGTGATTCTCAGTTGGGGAATTACGCCTGCACAAGTAACTCAGATATTTAGCGATGCGGTTTCGAGTGGAAACCCGGCGGCGTGGTTTGTATTTCTAATCTCAATTGGGGGTATTCTTCCGGCTTTATTTCTCCACAGCAGCTACACCCAGATTTTAGGGAATCTCATCTATCTATGGGTATTCGGGAGGCGAGTCGAAAGCGTTTTAGGTTGGAGAAACTTGCTAGGTTTGTATCTGGGAAGCGGCTTTTTAGTTGGAATTCTCCAAATTTTAGCAGAACCGAATTTAACAACGCCGTTAGTGGGAAGCAATAGCGCAATCGCCGCAATTTTAGGCGCTTATCTTCTCTGTTTTCCCAAAGCAAAGATTGAAACGATTTTACCGCTCGTTATCATCTTTATTCCCATCGAATTACCCGCTTTATTTTTCCTGTTTTGGTGGTTCGTGCAACAAGCCTTTTACGGAGTAGGAGAACTCAACATCAACGGTGCTGTAAATGCATTTAGTATCGCCTATCTCCTCCAAGGTGCAGGCTTAATTGTAGGAGCGTTGGGGGTTTACTGGAGGAAGGGGCGCGTGCTAGAATTATCCCAAAATGCAAGTTTGCAAAAGCTAATTTTGCCTCAGCGCGATCGCTCTCTTGCAGAACGCTCTAACTTAGGTCATAAATCGGTTGATTAGGCGGATTTCTCCATCATCTTCAGTTTGGGAACGTCTCAGCATCTCTTCAACCCCAACAATTGTAGTCTCAGATTAGAGGATTGAGTAAGATTAAATGCGCTAATGGCGATCGCATTTGCATCCACTCTCCAATATTCTTTAACCCCCAACTGCTGATTTTAATCCAAGTCTCAGTTGAGATAGTTTTTAAAAACGCATGAGTCGCCATCTGATGCTTGCCACAACACA
>JAAHGE010000753.1 GCA_010672635.1 Desertifilum sp. SIO1I2
CTGCTACTTATCCTAGCAGGCTGTTTAGGTACTGCCATTTTTGCCTTTTTATTAAATTATCCCGTGCGTTGGCTTAGGCGATTTTTGCCTAATGGGGTTGCGGTTTTTATTGTGTTTTTGGTTGGTTTAGTATTTTTGGGTGGGTTGTCGCTGACAATTGGTTTGGCAATTCTTTCTCAAGGCGAACAGTTGTTAAACCAATCGACTATTTTAATTAACTCAGTTTTACCTTTAATTGAAAGGCTAGAAAACTTTTTGGAACGGATAAATGTTCAAGTTGATTTTGCAATTTTAGAAGAACAGGTTCGCAATCAAATATTTACGGGAATTGGAACGGGATTGCTGACATTACAAAACTGGCTCACTCGCTTAATTGACCTCATTTTGATTGTGGTGATTGCCTTCTTTATGTTGCTGGATGGCGGTAGTATTTGGAAGTTTATTCTTAAATCTTTTCCGGCAGATAAACAAGAGAAAATTTCTGAATCGATTCGGAAAAACTTCTTAGGTTTTTTTAGCGGGCGCTTGATTTTGTCCATTTTCTTTGGACTATCCGCGCTTTTAGTTTTTATCTTATTGCAGGCTCCCTACGCTTTGTTTCTCGCGGCGATCGCCGGAATTTTTGACCTCATTCCTGGGATTGGCGCAACATTAGGAATTAGTCTCGTTTCTATCATTTTACTCCCCCAAGGCTTTTGGTTAAGTCTTAAAGTCTTAATCGGTTGCGTTTTGCTTCAGCAAGTTGAAGAAAACCTCCTCATGCCTCGAATTATGAAAGACTCCATTAACCTCAACCCCGTCGTCATGTTTTTTGCCCTCTTAGTTGGCGTCAGAATTGCCGGACTTTTGGGGCTGTTCCTCGCCATTCCAGTCGCTGGTGTCATTATCAATTTGCTAGACATTGATGAAATGCGAGGAGACTCTTAAGGTTGCACTCCTGTCATCTCCTTGTCACTTTTTTGCCACATTCGCTCAGGACAATTTAAAACAGCAAGTGATTCTCGCCAGGTTGACTGACAAATTGAGGTACGAAACCTAACAGCAGCTAAGGTTGTGTTGGGTTACGCTCGCGGAATAGGACTTTCAGCAGTGAGTGTCAGTCAATCAGGATTCTCGCTCAAATCGCTTTAACCTCACAATCGTTATTTTCGTTCAATGACCAAGAATTTCTCCCGCTTTTCTCAGAGTGCGCTTTTATCCTTACTCACCCTTGGCGTTGTTGGATGTCAGCCGCTTTGGGAAGCGTTGTCTCCCCTCGCGACGCCGCCTGCTGAAACCCCAACTCAAACCTCACCCCCGCCGGATGCGTCAGTTCAACCGCCAGAAGATAGCGCGATGGAAGCCGCAGTTCGCCAAGAAATTAATCAAATTCGCGAGCAAAATGGCTTGAATGCTTTGGCGCATAACGAACAGTTGGCAGAAGTTGCCCGCCAGTATAGCCAACTGATGGCGCGGGATAACTTTTTTAGCCATACGGGTTCAGATGGCAGCACGTTAACCCAACGCGTACAGGCGGGTGGGGTTTCTTACCGAGTGGTGGGTGAAAATTTATTCAAAAGTACCAACGCACCCGAACCCATTCCCCTCGCAGTCGATGGCTGGATGAAAAGCCAAGGGCATCGGGAAAACATTTTACGCCCGGTTTTCACAGAAACTGGGGTTGGGGTTTGGCGGGAGGGAAATACCTACTATATTACGCAGTTGTTTTTGCGCCCTTAAGGTACTGGCGAGGCTTCTAGGGATGGAGAAGTCTCGTCAGCCAGTTGTTGAGTTGCGATCGCGCAATTTCCAGGATTTGCTAGTTGAGTTTTCCCGGCTAGAGTATTCTCTATACTCACAGCAGCCACAGCCATGTCTATCCATCTAGCCGAATGGTCTCCAGAAACAACGCGGGTCTTTGTCGTAGGATTATTGGAATGGGAAAATTCAGAAATTTGGGCCCCTTTTCCCGATGCGGTTCCAGGACGTTTTGATGCTAAATTAGTCCAATTTTTTCAATCCCAAGGCGTTCCCGAATCTCAAATTGTTTATTTACAAGATTCAGAGGCGACGTTAGAGGCAATTCAGGAAAGTTTAGTGGAGTTTTTAGAAGACTCTGACGAAGATGAATTGCTAATTTTATACTTTGCAGGGCATGGCGATTGGGATTCGGAAACAAATGAATATTATTTTGCTAATTATGATGCTTCAGACGATTACGAGGGGTACTGGTCTGTTTCGTCCATTGTTGATGATATAGAAGAGAACTTTTCGGGTTCTCATGTACTGCTGATGGCGGATTGTTGCTACTCCGGTGGGTTGATTGATGCTTTGAAGGAACGCGATTTATCCTTTGCCTATGCTTGCGTGACTTCGGCATATTCCCACAATTCTTCTACTGGGGAATGGACGTTTACTGAAGCGTTAATGAAGGGGTTACAGGGCGAT
>JAAHGE010000754.1 GCA_010672635.1 Desertifilum sp. SIO1I2
GCTGTTTTACAGGCGATACCTTAATTCCATTGGTGGATGGTCAATCTTATCCCATCGCAGAACTCGCAGAATCTCAAAAGGAAATTATTACTTACTCCTGCACTGAAAGCGGCAGAATTGTAGCAGCAAGAGCGATCGCGCGGCTTACTCGCCATCAAGCAGAACTCGTTAAAGTGGTGCTAGATAACGGGGAAGCCATCAAATGCACCCCCGATCATCTCTTTATGCTAAGAGACGGTTCCTACCAAGTGGCTAGCGAACTGCAACCGGGAACCTCTTTAATGCCCTTTTACCAAGATAGCGATCGCGATGGCTATACCCTGATCCAACAAAATTATTCAAGTCGATGGCAAAAAGCCCATTGGATCGTTGCCCGTTCTGGACTTCTAGGAAACGTGCCAAGTTTTGCAGGTCAAAAAACTGTCATTCATCACAAGAACTTTAATGCTTCGGATAACAGCCCAGAGAATTTAGAATTTATGGGCGATCGCGATCATTCTGCCTATCATCGTTCATTAATTGAACGAAACACTTATTGGCAATCCTCAGAATTTGAGACAAAGCGGAAGAATGCGCTCGCGGCTAAAGCCAATACTCCAGAAGGCTATAAGTATTACTCTGAAAGAGGGACAGCTAATATTTTGCAGTATATGCAGGAACGTCCCGAACACTTTCGCGAATCCGTAGCCGGAAATGGGCAGAGAGGCAAGCAGTATCTCATTAATTACAATCTCAGCGAGAAAGGCAGACAGAAAAGCCAAGAAATAGCGAATCGGCTTTATCGCTGTGAAACCTGTGGAGAACAGGTGAAAAGTCCAATTGGTCTTCACAACCACAGAAAGTATCACCATAGCTACAATCACAAGGTTGTAGAAGTCGTCGCCTTAGCAGAAAAACAAGATGTTTACTGTTTAGCCGTTCCAGAGTATGGCAACTTTGCCCTAGCATCGGGCGTTTTTGTCCACAATTGCGGGATGGCGGCGGTGAAGACGCCCTACAGCGCCGATCAACTGGAAGGAAAACTCAAGAAAATTCGCTCCGATCTCGAAGCGATGATTCCTGTTGGGTTTAACGACAACAAGGATGTGGACAAAACTGCGGGTAACTGGCAAGGATGGTCTAGCTTTAAAGACCTGCACAAAGGCGTGCAAGACTTGAAAAGCAAGGCGATGAAGCAAATGGGTTCCCTGGGCGGGGGCAACCACTTTATTGAAGTGTGTGTCGATACCGAAAACCAAGTGTGGCTGATGCTGCATTCCGGTTCCCGCAATATTGGCAACGTTTTGGCGCAGTGCCATATCAACAGCGCTAAGGAACTTGCCAAAATGACCAACACCTATTTACCCGATCCCGATTTAGCGTATTTTGTCGCTCAATCTCCGGCATTTTCTGCCTACTGGCACGATCTGCAATGGGCGCAAAACTATGCCCGTCACAACCGCGATGTGATGATGGCCCGCTTTAAAAAGATTGTGGAAAAACATCTCGCAGGCGGCAAACCCATGAAACCTTTACTTGAGGTGAACTGCCACCATAACTATGCCGAAAAAGAAGTCCATTTCGGCGAGGAAGTGTACGTGACTCGTAAAGGGGCAGTGCGGGCCCAAAGTGAAGATTACGGAATTATTCCCGGTTCTATGGGCGCTAAATCATACATTGTTAAAGGCAAGGGAAATGCCCACAGTTATTGCTCTTGTTCCCACGGTGCAGGGCGGCTGATGTCTCGCAATAAAGCTAAAAATCAGTTCTCCCTTGACGATCTGCTTGCCCAGACTCAGGGCGTTGAATGTCGCAAGGATCGGGGGATTTTGGATGAAATTCCAGGCGCTTACAAACCCATTGAACAGGTGATGGAAAACCAGTCGGATCTGGTAGAAATTGTCGCCACTCTCAAACAGGTGGTTTGCGTTAAAGGTTAAGTTGACAGGCGGGCAATGCCCGCTTTTTTTTCAGCGATCTTTCTTGAATTCAGATTAAGAAAAGGTGAGTATTATTACTTTCTAAAAATGCATCTATCTATAGGCTTATGTCTGAAGTGAGACGGCAGCTCAAAATGCGGGTTTTACACTGATTGTTTGTTAACAAAAGTTAAGGGAAACGATCGCTGTGAAAAAGACACTCGTCAAACAGTTCGCTGCTTTAGTCAGCGCGATCGCACTCGGTACCGGAGTGGGACTGACTGCAAATGCTCAAACCCCACAACCTCTTCCTGATAGCCCACAAACTGCACCCGAAACAATAACCCCAGAAGCTCCCCCCAGAACAATAACCCCAGGAGTTACCCCTGAAACTCCTGGTGCAGAAGCACCTCAAGCTATGGGCAACATTGTAGAACTTGCTTCTAGCAACGGTTCCTTCCAAACCCTCGTTCAAGCCATTGAGTCTGCGGGTTTAGCTGACGTTCGCCTGCGAGAAGTTCA
>JAAHGE010000755.1 GCA_010672635.1 Desertifilum sp. SIO1I2
CGCCAGCGCCAGCGGCTGCCAGTAGCCGGGGTGGAAGGTTCAAGAATGGTGCTGTTAATTTACACCTAGACAGCCACCATCCTGACGCTCAAGAGTTTGTCAATACGCCAGTGGACTACCTGCCATGGGCGAAACGAACGTTGACAGTCCATGATGACCTGCTGGATTTGCCCTATCTAGACGAAATCATGCGGCAGATGCAGGCTGGTGTTTTGTGGCTATCAAAAGCCCGTGCCGATCGGGATGGAAATCTTTTGTACGGCAATGTTTGTAATGAGATCTATCTGCCCTCTCGCGGAACTTGTCTGCTTCAGCACGTCAACTTGGGGATGTGCCAGATTGACGAAATTCCTGAAGCATTTGCTCATGGCATGACCATGCTCTGCGCTATTCACCCGATTACCGGAGTCGGCGAGAGTGGCATTTATTTGCCACCAGATCAAGATAAGCAAGTGGGGTTAGGGGTCATTGGCTTGGCTTCAATGCTGGCAATAGAGGGCATTACTTACCGGGATCTGGTGGAAGCATGGGAACGACACCTATCTACGGGCGACGGAGCCAACACCAAAGCGGATAAACTGGCGTTGAAACTGATGGAAGGCATGGATCGGGCGGCTGCGATCGCTCAAGATGCAGGTATGCAACGTAGCCTGACCCTGGCCCCTACCGCATCTTGTGCCTATCGGTATGCTGACCGTGACGGCTATACGACAACCCCAGAGATTAGTCCTCCCATCGCCCGTGAAGTGGATCGATACAGCGGCATCTTTGGCATTCAGACCTACGACCACCATCCCCGCGTAGAAACAGCATTGGAGGTGGGCTACGACCTGTATTTCCGCCTAGCTAACTGTTGGCAGCGCAGTATGGAGGTTACGGGACAAGCCCATTCGATTTCCTTCAACATCTGGGATACCCAGCCGATCGATCGGGACTTTTTAGCGCGATGGCAAGTATCATCCCTTTGGACAACCTACTACCGCTTGCCCGTGCGACAGCAGGAGGCATTGGATAAAACCGTCATTCAGCAAGATGCTACCGCTTGTGGTTTGTCTGCTGATGAGTGCGTTGCCTGCGCTGAATAATCAAAACCTTGGAGAATTTTATGGATTTCTACACCCAACAACTTGCCCGCAAACGCCCCTGGACTCCGACCTGTGGAGAGAGAATGGCGACGGTTCCGGGGGCCGAACAGGTTCTAGGCCGTGCCTTGGCGTTACGCATCCTTGAGCTAGAGGTTGCTGAATGGTTGGATGAAAGTTTAGCCAACACTCAACTTCCAGACACGGCGATCGCCTGCCTGCGGTCTAACATTCTTGACGAACAGCGTCACGATCTGGTGCTAGGAATGGCGGCCAAAACCTATCCTTTTGCAACAGATCGAGATGATCTTGAGGCGCAAGGCATTCACCGCCAATGGTTAGACCATCCCGATCATCCGTTAGTGAAAGCATTTGTGCTAGAGAACTCAGTCTTCTTTGTAATCTTGCCTTTATTGCGGACGTTTGGCGGCGTTGGGTTGGGTATCATCTCAGCGGATATTTCGGGGGATGAGTCTGTCCACGCTGCGGTTCATCGCCAAGCTGCCAAAGATATGGGGTACACCTACAGCCCTTCTCTGGATCGACTGCGGCGGGATACGGTGGCGTGGTTAGTGGACGGACTGCGAATTCCTGAGGCTGGGCGATCTGGACGACCTCAGCGTTGGCTAGAGGCTTCCGATCGCTTGCTCTATGAAGGGGCTTCTGACCTGATTGAAACCCGTCGAGGTATCCAACCTGCATTCTTTGAAATTGCAAATAATGCGTTGCCAAGCTACAGCTAAATGATGGGTGGCAAAATGTCTCTATTTCCCGCTTCCGGTTGGCAAGAGTCCTTCGTTGCAACCAACCTCCTGCCCTTAGGCTACAACGCCTGGTGCGGCTTTTTGGCGGGGGACGGGGGGCAGTGGTGTGTAGCCTCCGTTCTCCGCAGTTGAGTATTACCGGGGAAAGCTTTCGGGCGCATTACGTGTCGCGATAGCGAAGCGCTGCTGCAAGCAGATCGCGCCTTGCCCCCTTCCTCAACGCCTGGTTAGCCACTCCCGACACGGTGATTATGAACCATCACCACATCACCAGCCACATCTTGCAAGCCGTGGATGGCTACAACCCCGAAACCGATGTGATTTTGCTGCTGGAATCGGGCGACCGCGCCTCTTTTCTTTACCTGCGGAACCTGCCCATTTCACCCCCCCAAGGCTACGAAGTAGTCTGCAAAGGGTGGGACGAGTTTAAACCCCCTCAGCCCGATTTTTTCAAAACCCAACTGTTTCACATTGATTTGAATTCCTGATCCAACTTCATTTGTCTGCTCTCTGTGTTGATTTTTCAAGGAAGAAGCCAGTTGGCATAGTATCCCTCTTCTGTCACTCTCCGA
>JAAHGE010000756.1 GCA_010672635.1 Desertifilum sp. SIO1I2
TAACACCCTCACCCGCCGTCAAGAACCGTTTGAACCCCAACAAACCGGTCAGGTGCGGATGTATTGCTGTGGCGTGACGGTTTATGACTATTGCCATGTGGGTCACGGTCGGGCTTATATTGTGTGGGATACGGTGCGGCGCTATTTGATGTGGCGCGGGTATGAGGTGCGCTATATCCAGAATTTTACCGATGTGGATGATAAGATTCTCAACCGGGCCCGCGAGACGGGTTCGACGATGGAAGCGGTTGCAGAACAGTTTATTGCAACCTATTTTGAGGATATGGATCGGCTGAATATTTTACGCGCCGATGAGTATCCCCGCGCTACCCATGCGATGGATGGGATTAAGCGGTTAATTCATGAGTTGGAACAACAGGGGTTTGCTTATCCTGCGGATGGGGATGTTTACTACCAGGTTCGCGCTTTTTCCCCGTATGGTAAGCTTTCGGGACGCAAGTTAGAGGAGATGCAAGCGGGGGCCTCTGGACGGGTGGAAACGGAGGATGCAGACGCGCCGAAGAAGAAAGACCCGTTTGATTTTGCGCTGTGGAAGGCGGCGAAACCGGGAGAACCGAGTTGGGAGTCTCCCTGGGGAAAAGGTCGTCCGGGATGGCATATTGAATGTTCGGCGATGGTGCGCGACTGCTTAGGGGAATCGATTGATATTCATTGTGGGGGGGAAGATTTGGTGTTTCCTCACCATGAAAATGAGATTGCTCAATCTGAGGCGGTGACGGGGAAACCACTGGCTAAGTATTGGATGCACAATGCGTTTGTGACGGTGAATGGCCAGAAGATGTCGAAGTCGTTGGGAAATTTTACGACGATTCGGGATTTGTTGGATAAGGAGAATGCGCCGGAACCGATGGCGATGCGGTTGTTTGTGTTGCAAGCGAGTTACCGCAAGCCGATTGATTTTGCCTCTGATGCGATCGCCTCTGCTCAAAATGCCTGGGATACCCTTAAACAGGGGTTATTATTTGGCTACAAGTTTGGCGAACAACTCGCTTGGGAGGAGTCTACTTTAGAACCGAGTCCCTACACCGAACGCTTCCAGGCGGCGATGGATGATGATTTTAATACCTCTGGTGCTTTAGCGGTCATCTTTGAACTCGCCAAGGAGTTGCAAACGGAGGGGAATATTATCGTCCATGAGGGGAAACCCAAAACAGAGGCCAGGGTTCTGCAACAAAAGTGGCAAACTTTGGTTGATTTAGCAGGAGTTTTAGGGTTAGAGGCCGATCCAGAGGAGGAAGCCACTTCAGAAGGGTTAAGCGATACTGAGATTGAAGCCTTAATTGAGCAGCGGACGCAAGCCCGGAAAGCGAAAAACTTTGCCGAAAGCGATCGCATCCGCGACGAACTCAAAGCCCAAGGGATTACTCTCATTGATAAGCCCGATGGCACGCACTGGGTTCGGTAGTGCTGAGTACTGAGTGAGTTTGGAGTACCACTTCGGGGGACGGTGGAGTGAAGATTAGAGGGATTTAGTTTTATTCTGTAGCGATGCTCAGGGAGGTTACAGTATTGAGTCAAAACTCTCATTTAAACCTGTTTAAACTCAAGCCAACTCTCGATAATCCAACCTTCAACTTAATCCTCCAAACTGAAAACTTTTACTCAGCACTCAGCACTTTTAACTCAGCACTTAGATATGGGCGAACAACGGATTAGTTTCTCAATATCGACCTTGCTGTTGGCGATCGCGATCGTCCTGTCTTTGCTGCTACTGTGGCAATTGCGCGGATTATTGGTCATTTTAATGATTGCGGTGGTGCTGGCGGCGTCTATTGTTCCTTTAGTCGATCTCGCCGAACGTTTTCGTATCCCGCGCTGGCTGGGAGCCATCCTCGTTTATTTAACCGCAATTTCGGGTCTGAGTGGGGCTGGGTTATTACTCGGCCCTACGGTTTTTCAACAGATTGAGCGATTAATTGGACAATTCCCGCTCTATGTAGAAATTGTCCGCGATCTGGTTGAACGTTTGGCAATGCGGTTTAACGATACGCCGCCGGAGTTGTTGCGCCAGTTGTTCGATCCGCAAGCGCTAACGGTGTGGTTAATTCGTTCGAGTCAGCAGGTATTATTGCGTTCCTATGGGTTAACGAAGGGGTTTGTGGGTAGCTTTTTCAGCCTAATTTTGGCGTTGTTTCTGTCTGCTTATATGGTGACGGATAGCAAAACCCTGATTAAAAGTATTGTGCGTTTATTTCCGCAACCTTGGGCGGAACGGTTGGAGGCGCAGGTTCCCACAATTAGCGAGCGCATGGGGAGTTATATTCGGGGGAGGCTGTTGGTATCGTTTATCCTGGGGATGACAACCACAGTAGGATTAGGCTTTTTGGGGTTGCGGGATTTCTCCTTGGCGCTAGGTGCGATCGCGGGGGTAACAAACCTAATTCCGTTTATTGGTCC
>JAAHGE010000757.1 GCA_010672635.1 Desertifilum sp. SIO1I2
CGATGTTAGGGGGAGGCTTGAGAATGACCGTGGCACCTTGGACGGTTGGCAATTCGAGGTGAAGGGGAATCTCTGGTTTAAGTTCTGAAATGAGGGGCTGCAAATCATATTGTCCGATATGGGGTTGAATGCCTTCGATAAACATTTGGGCAGAGGCATCGCTGGCGAGTTGGGTATGATTCAGGGAGTCAATTAAGCGTAGGGGCTGGGTTCTATCAATTTCAACGACTCCTGGAAAACCAACTAAGCGTAGATAGAGGAGATCGTCTGGGCGTTTAAATGCGATCGCAATCCAAACATTCCCCTGAGTATCGCGCAAGTTTTGGCGAGATTGATAAACCATTTGTCCGGGAACCTCTTCAAGCTGGCGAATGGTTCCCAGGCTAGGATTTACAGCCATTACGGGTAGGCTAGGCAAGCTGAGGAACACAATGAGTATCCCTAGCAGGAAGCGGAAAAGCAGTGGTTTGTTCATCATTTACGGGCAGAGTTCGGCTGAAACTTTTGAAGGGGGATTTCTACAGATTTTGGATCTAAGGGTTCAATCAAGGAAAGACCGAACAATTGCAACCCCAGGCGTTCAAACCAAGGAACGGCACTCCCCCAACGCATTTTTGCGAGAAAATATTGTTCAAAGGCGGTTTTTGACCAACTGACCCAAGGCCCCTGAAAGGCTTTAGCTTGTCGGCGTTTGCCCGTTAGCGGATCGGGGAGAACCGGATCGGCAACAAAGAGAATCCCCGTGTTGCCAAAGTCAGCAAAGCAGGTGGCGGTTAAGGTGGGGGTGACGGGTTGGGCATTGAGTTCGTTAAGGGCGATCGCAATATTATGGGCAACAGCCATTGCCATTGCTTCGGTCATTTGGCCGGTTTTGGGGACGCCGAGGGGGAGGGGCGTTCGCTCGGCGGGGGACAATTGTACGAGGGTACCCACGGCATAAATAGAGGGGTAGTGCGGATGCTGATAAGTTGGCAAAACCGGGATGAAGCCGTTACTGTCGGTTAATTTGGGTATGGCTTTGAGAAATTGAGGCCCGCGAAAGGGGGGTAGCAGCATGGCATAGCTGAAGGGTAAGCTGCGTCCGTTCGAGAGGTGAATGCGATTCCCGCAGGGATTCTCCGGTGGAGACGCTGCGCGAACGCTTCGCGAATCGGGTTCGAGGGCGGTAACGGCGGTATTGGCGATCGCCTCTATCCCTCGTTTTACCATTGCTTGGCTAACCAATTCTGCCGAGTTTGCCATCTCCCCAATGCCTAAATGACCTACATAGGGTTCTGGGGTAACGAAGGTGATGGGAACGGCATCGCGCAAGCCGAGTTTTCGGAGTTGGTAATCTGCAAGGAGGGCAAATTCGTAAGCAGGGCCTAAACAACTTGCCCCCGGAACGGCACCCACGACTAGGGGGCCGGGTTGTTGTAAAAATTGCTGCCAAGCGCGTCTAGCGGCTAAAGCATGGGGAGGGTTACAAACGGATTGAGAATAGCCGCTATCGGGGCCGAGTCCGGGAAGGGCGTCTAAGGCTAATTCTACACCTGTTGCGATCGCTAAGTAGTCGTAGTTGAGGGTTTGTTGACCGATGCTGACGCGCTGAACTTGGGGTTCAATGGCAGTCACTTTACCGCAAATCCATTGAATGCCCAGAGGATGCAGGCAAGATTCTAGGGGAATTTGAATCGCTTCTAAAGGTTTGAATCCTAACGCAACCCAAGGCAGGGAGGGGATAAAGGTAAAGGTGGGCGAATCGGAAATTAGGGTAATTTGATGATGGGGTGGCAGCAAATGCCGGAGTTCGTAAGCGGTGGGTAAACCCCCTAAGCCAGCACCAATAATTACAATATGAGCCACTATTCAAACGCCTCCAAGGGGTGAGTGCCCTGCTGTTGCTTTCTGCTTTGGGAAAGGTTTCCTGAGAAAAAAGGCAGTAAGAGCAATTGGCGGATGATTGCCCCTACTGCTATATCCTCCTAGGAGGACCTCAGAGTCAGATGCAGGAGATACAAATTGCGCGAGACGCAATTTAAGTCAGACCTTCTATCATCTTAGTATAACTATATAGTTTTTATAAGATGATTGAAAGATTTTGAAGGATTCTTGGCGCGATCGCGCTTCGCATATCCGCATATATTGTTATTAAATAAAGTAGGCAAATTAATTCTATAAAAGGTTTATAGCGATAAAAATGGTTGACTCTACATTCAGATTAATAATAGGTTAGTCGAATATCGCTTTAAACTAAGACCAATCGCTACCCAAGAATCGAGCAAAGAATCTAAAAGAACAACACTCTATCTCAGGCGCACCACGTCCGCACGGTCCGCGTCGCGCAGGACGAGGCGGAGCGGGCACTGCTGTGGAAGGGACGCAAGTCGGCGTTCGGGGCGATCGCACGGATCAAGCCGAACTACTACCTGCACGAC
>JAAHGE010000758.1 GCA_010672635.1 Desertifilum sp. SIO1I2
TCTTGAATTTGAGACTCTTGAGTGTCAAATTCAAGTTTTACAACGGTTGTAAACTCAGCGATTATACCGCTCTTTCTATCTGACTTTACGGAATCGGAGGGGTCAGTTTGTGAAGTTACACCCTAGCTCAATTTTTGGGGGTTCTCTTCGGAGATCGTCAAATTAATCTCAAGCAGTGTCTAGCCTCTATGAAGTCTTTAGACAAACCTCAAATTGCTCCCGAATTACTGCAAACTCTCTATCGTCAAGAACATCACTCCTATAAGCGCCTGCTGGTTTTTCTGGGATTGTATGCCACAAGCGCGATCGCCGTTTTCCACCTGTCCCAAATTCTCCCCGGTTTCTGGATTTACCTGGTAGGTATTCCCTTTTATCTGATAGCAGCCGCTTCCCTGCATGGGATAAGCTTATTCACCCATGAAGGCGTACATGGCGTTTTAGATCGCAATCCCCACATTAACCGATTTTTGAGTATCGCCTGTGCCTTACCCGTTGGACAAAACTTTTCCGCCTATCAAGTATTGCACCTCAAACATCATCAGCATCTCGGCGATGAAGGCGATCCCGATCGCTATAAAAACTATACCCGCCAGCCTGGGTTAGTCTTCCTGATGTATTGGGGAAGATTAATCATTGGCTATCCGGTTTACTTGGTGGCTATCCCGATTTTAGGCTGGCTTCAGGGAAACGCGAAAGAACGATTCTGGATTGTTTTGGAAGTGCTGTTACTGGGTTTAGGCGTTATCGGCGCAATTTTATCTCCTATTCCTTCCGCCTTTTGGGTTCACGGCTGGTTGATACCCATGCTCTTGATTAACATCATGGTGAATATTCGCGGCATGAGCCAGCATACCCTGTTAGAACCCGAAACCGATATGATTCGGGGAACGCGCACCATCCTCACCTCACCGCTAGTCCGCTTTTTTATGTGTAATGAAAACTATCACCTAGAGCATCACCTCTATCCTGCCGTTCCCTGGTATCACTTGCCACAGTTGCACGCTGAATTGAAAGCAGAACTCGAAAGACGCGGCGCGCCTTATATTCCGTCTTACTTTTCCTTTGTGCGCGACTTTGCGATCGCAAGTCTCACCCAAACCACGACAGGTAGCGTTGCGATTCTGCCTAAAGCCTAACCGTTTTGGAGTTTACCTTGATGCCACAACTCACCCATCGACCGACCATTTCTCCTCAAACCCTTGGCTGGCAAGACTTAATGACATATCCCACCCTTAAAGCTGCCGTGTTGCATGTCGAGTGCGTTTATGATTTTGACACTCATCCCTATCTCCTGTGGATGCAAGCAACCCCCACCTCGCGACAAGCATTTTGCCAGAGTCAAATTCCCTTTCGGTTTGCAGTCGAATCTTTTTCGCAAGCATTAGCGGCGGTTTTAGCACGCATTCCCGTTTTAGAAACGCGCATGGCACTCTTTGAGAATATCGCCGAAGAACATGGCAAAGGCGATCGCACTTTCTCCCACAAAGCCACCTTTCACCGCTATCTGCAAGCACTCGGCGCAACTCCCGCACAACTAGAAACCCCTTGTACCATCCCGGTTCTCGCCTTTAACTCCTCCATTTTGTCCTATTGCCTCACCCAACCCCCAGAAGCCAGTGCAGCGATGCTAGGGACGATCGAATCTCTCTATGTGGGAATTAGTAGCGCGATCGCTCATACCCTATTAGAGCGGAATTGGGTGCTTCCGGGCAGTCAATCTCACTACACCACCCACGAAATTTTAGACACGCAACACGCCGAAGACTTACTCGCCTTAGCCACCCTGAGTTGGGATCTTCCCCACACCCGCGCCTCCCTCGCACAAGCCATCCTCTTAGGTGCCTACTACTTTTGGAGTTTATACGATGGTTTGCTCCCCTGCCTCTGAACTGGCTTTTTCTCAAACCCGCGAAGATCCTGAAATTGAGTTGCAAGTTATCAAACGGTTAGCGGCTAAAACCCATCGTCCCCTGCGCGTTTTGCTAATTGCGTCTGGGGGTTGCACGGCGTTGAGTTTGCTGGTACATCCCGCCATTGGTGCCATTGAAGCGGTAGATTTCAATCCGGCGCAGTTACACTTAGTTGAGTTACGCCGACAGGCACTCTTGCATCTGAGTTTAGCCGCACAACTGCAACTGATCGGCGCAGACTTAAGCGTTAGCAAAGCCGAACGACTCCAGTTATACCAGCAGTTGCGATCGCACTTACCCACCTCTACTCAAACTTTTTGGGATAACCGCCAACCCGAAATTGCCTTTGGTGTTAACCGCGTGGGACGATTTGAACAACTGTTTCGCGAACTTGCAGAAGCCTTCCATCACCTGGGATTAGACCCTTTAGCCGCACCTGAAAGCGCCATTAACCATCCCCAATGGTCAAAAACGTTTGAAAGGGTCTTCGAGCGCCAGAAA
>JAAHGE010000759.1 GCA_010672635.1 Desertifilum sp. SIO1I2
TGGCGATCGCTTTGACCTCAATATCCTCTCTTCCATCTGCCAGCAAGAGAGTTCAGTTCTATTTCAACAACTCCTTCCTGCCATTGAAACTCACCTCATTCAACCCCTTTCTGACTTAGAATTACCTGACCGAGATATCCTTCAGTCTCAACCTCTTATTTTATCCTATAAATTTTTGCACGATCGCGTTCAACAAGCTGCTTATACGTTAATTGATGACACTCAAAAACAAAAGGTTCATTGGCAAATTGGACGGCGATTGCTTACCAACGTGCCAGTTAATGCTCCACCTGACTTATTATTTCAAATTGTCGATCATCTTAATTTAGGAAAACTTTTAGCGAGTTCTGAGTCCGAAAAGATTAAACTGGCTAAACTGAACTTAGAAGCCGCTCAGAAAGCTAAAGTTTCTGCTGCCTATGCAGCCACTTTAACCTATATACAAAATGGGGTTAGCTGCCTTCCTGAAGACAACTGGGATAACGACTATGATTTAACCCTAGCTTTGTATAAAGAATGGGCTGAAGCCGAGTATTTGAATGGTTTTTTTGAGAAATCTGAAGCCCTTATTCAACTCATTTTACAGCGTGCAAAAACCTTACTAGAGAAGGCTGAAATTTACCGATTGTTAATTGTTCAATATACTTTAAGAGGAAATGATCAAGAAGCAATTAAAGCAGGTAAAAAAGCTTTATCTTTAGTGGGAATTAATTTACCTGAATGTCACCTGCAAACAGAATTTGAAGAAGAAATTGCAAATATCGAGCGCTTGTTAGAAGGCAGAAGCGTTACTTCCTTAATTAACAGTCCAGATGTCACGCTACCCGAACACAAGATTATTCTTATTTTACTTGCCAATATTGACGCAGCTCTCTATATTTACCATCAAGAATTGTGGTTGTACGTGA
The DNA here is from genome assembly GCA_010672635.1 of Desertifilum sp. SIO1I2. GTDB lineage: Bacteria > Cyanobacteriota > Cyanobacteriia > Cyanobacteriales > Desertifilaceae > Desertifilum. The sequence goes on from JAAHGE010000759.1 coordinate 909, forward strand.
GTGCTAAAGTGGTACATTTACTGCTTCAGTACGGTCATTTATCGGAAGCTTCAGCCGCCTATTCAAACTATGGTGTTATTTTAGGTGTTTATCGCCAAGACTATCAACTCGGAACCGCCTTTGCCGAACTCTCATTAAAGGTAGCAGAAAAATATAATAATCTCTCTCAAAAATGTCAGAGTGGAGCGAATTGTAATTGGGTGTTTTCTTGGACAAAACCGATTCGTTATATTCAATCCTTAAACGAAAGTTTTTATCATGCGGGATTGGAATCGGGGCAATTTCAATGGGCTGGCTATATTTTAATGTGGAAAGTCTTGAATCAATTTTATCAAGGCGAGGCGCTAGGCAAAATTCTACAACAAATTCCCAATTATCTGCACTTTGCTGAAACCACACAAAATCATTGGTCAAAAAACACCTTACTTGCAACTTACTTAGTAGCTTATAACCTCAGCGGTGCCAGTGAAGATGAATTAAATTTCGATACTGACTTAATTTCAGAAGCAGATTATTTATCGGAAAAATCAGCCCTCTCTTGCTTGTTTGCAACCTGCACCTATTTGATTCTGAAATCTCAAGTTCTGTATATTTACGAGCAGTTTCAATCGGCTTTGGATTGTTTGGGAAAAGCCCAACCCTATTTAGATTATATTTCTGGCAGTATTGCTTTAGTTGACTACAGATTTTATCAATCGCTATCCCTGAGTGCTTTGTACAAACACCAAACTGAAGCCGAGCAATATCGCTCTTGGGAAGTTTTGATGGAGAATCAAAAACATTTCAAGCTTTGGGCTGAAAATTGTCCTGAAAACTTTCTCTATAAATCCCTTTTAGTGGAAGCAGAAATGGGGCGAATTTCTGGAAAAGGGATAGAGATAATCGATCTGTACGATCGCGCGATCGCAGCCGCTAAAGATCCTGAATTTAGCTATAACGAAGCCTTAGCCAACGAACTCGCTGGTCGATTTCTATTAGAATTAGGCAAAGAAAGACTTGCTCAGGTCTATTTGCGCGATGCCTATCATGGGTATCAATGTTGGGGGGCACAATCCAAGCTTGCCATCCTTCAGAGAACCTATCCCCAATTGCTGGCTACTGTTTTTTCCTCAACCCCTTCGGTTCATTCCACCCTCAACTTAACCCGTTTTTCAACCACAACCAATTCGGGAGTAATTCTGGATTTAGCAGCGGTGATGAAAGCGTCTCAAGCATTATCGGGTGAAATTGTCCTTGATAACCTGTTGAATCAGCTAATGAAAATTGTGCTAGAAAGTGCCGGGGCGCAGTTTGGCTTTCTGATTCTCGAACGAGATGGGGAATTGCTGATTGAGGCGGCAGGTTCTGTGGAAATGTCTGAGGTGAGGGTCTTAGAATCCATTCCGGTTAGCGAAACTCAGGCTTTACCCCATTCTATTATTTATTATGTGGCTAGAACTCAAGAATCAGTGGTTTTGCACAACGCTACGGCAGATGCTCAGTTTAGCAACGATCCTTAA
>JAAHGE010000076.1 GCA_010672635.1 Desertifilum sp. SIO1I2
TCTGGCTTCAGAAGGGTTAGAAGATCGGATTGTCGTTTCAATCCCTAATAGGGATTAGGAGTAATTTTAACCCGCTCCTGAGCATCAAGCCGAGAATGCCCAAATCAGGTTTCAATCCCTAATAGGGATTAGGAGTAATTTTAACTGATCCCGATTTAATTGATTCAATTCTCAGGACTGTTTCAATCCCTAATAGGGATTAGGAGTAATTTTAACGCGAGGCTGCCTTTGTAGTGCATCCAGAGTTCGCCCGTTTCAATCCCTAATAGGGATTAGGAGTAATTTTAACTTTGCCTTTTCCCAATTTTGTTGGTGTAGCCCGTCTGTTTCAATCCCTAATAGGGATTAGGAGTAATTTTAACCGCTTCTGAACTGGAGAGTAGCGCGTGCCATCGGTCGCGTTTCAATCCCTAATAGGGATTAGGAGTAATTTTAACTCGAAGCGGTGCTGGAGCATCAGCGTGACAATCGCGTTTCAATCCCTAATAGGGATTAGGAGTAATTTTAACCAAAATGCTTGGCAAAAAAGAAAAAAGAGTTGAGCGGTTTCAATCCCTAATAGGGATTAGGAGTAATTTTAACCTCGGAGCATACAGTGCCGCAACGAGTTGCCGCTGTTTCAATCCCTAATAGGGATTAGGAGTAATTTTAACACGGGACTGACCGCCCGACCCCATTTCACAGCTGTTTCAATCCCTAATAGGGATTAGGAGTAATTTTAACCGCAGCCACCCAGAAGGCTTGATATATTTAGTTTTCAAGGTTCGCTTGCGCGGCACAGTAAAAAGCATAGCATCTTGGGGAAGAAAAAGATAGTCGAAAACGCTAAAAACCTTGTGGCGTAAGGGGCGCGAGGTTTATCCCCGATTAAAACAGCGCCAAGCCAGACCCAGAGAGGGCTTCGGCGATTTGGGAGAAACACTTAGAATTCACACCCACCCTCTCGCGCCAACTCAGAGCGATTTTGCTCGACAAAATCCAACAAAATGCGCTGATGAGGCGCACCCAGGGGGCGGACTCCTGCTTTGGGAGAAAAACGATCGCCCTTTTGAATTTCTTCCACTGTCAGCAAGCCAAAATCCCAGCCTTCCCCCAAAACCAGCGCTTCCAACCCCACCTCCAAAGCGCCTTGAAAGACGTAGCGAACCACCCGCTCATCTGTATATTGACCAAACAAAGCTAACTGAGGCGGACAGTAGCCAATTTCCTCAACCAACTCCCGCCTGAGAGCGACTTCTGGGGTTTCTCCTGGTTCCAAATGACCGCCAAATAGCCCCCAATGGCCCGGATAGAGAATCCCCGGAATATCGTCGCGCAACTGCATCAAAAAGCGATCGCCCTGATGCAAAATTGCGATCGCCACCACTACCAACTCCGTCTCGCCCATTAGCTACTCAACCGTTCCATCTCTTCAACATACACCTCGCCAATTTCCTGGCCTTCTACCGCAATACTCTTAAATTGCAGCTTTCCGCGTACCGTAATCTCCTCACCAATCTGAGGCATCGTACCCTGAGTCCAGATATTAATCCGACCGCTTTCATCTTCAATACTATAAACGCGAGCATCCAACAACGGCACCTGCTGCACCACCTTCCCGCGCACGTAAACCGTCGCCCCCGATCGCGATCGCCCCTGCAATTCGCTAATATTTGTAACATTTGCGGGCACGCCCAACAAATTCATACTCATCCCCGACGGAGACACCGGAGAACAGCCCAAAAGCCCAACCAGCAAACCACTAATCGCAACAGACTTTGCCCAAAAATTGACTTGCATACGCTTCGTCTTCCTGCATCAACCAGTCATCACAAACCGAGTTTAACTAAACTTCGCGCAATCGATCCGCAATCCGATTCCCAGGTATGCCCCAGGATGCAAAACTAGATTAAGTGGATCGCGCGTCTTCCGTTTGTCAGTTGTCCTTCGATCCACAACTTCCCCCATCGGGAAAACGACTCCTTTTAAGCGCAAATTGAGCAATGAGCCAAACAGCCCAATTGTTAGACGGTAAAACCCTTGCCCAGAAAATGCAAGCCGAACTGCGATCGCGCATCCAAAGCCTGCAAGCTGAGATTGGCAGAAAACCAGGCCTAGCCGTACTAATGGTCGGCGATAACCCCGCCAGCGCCGTTTACGTCCGCAACAAAGAAAAAGCCTGCGAACAAATTGGCATGGCCTCCTTCGGTCAACACTTTGACGCCAACACCACCCAAACCGAACTCGAAGCCGCCATCGATCGCCTCAACGAAGACCCCAACGTTGACGGTATTTTAATTCAATTGCCCTTGCCCGACCATCTAGACGCCGTTAGTCTGCTGCATCGCATCCACCCCGACAAAGACGCAGACGGCTTGCACCCCCTCAACCTGGGGAAACTCGTGCGCGGCGAACCGGGTTTGCGAAGTTGCACCCCCGCAGGCGTCATGCGACTGCTAGAAGAATATCAAATTGGCTTAAGCGGCAAACAAGCCGTCGTCATTGGTCGCAGTATCCTAGTGGGGAAACCCATCGCCCTGATGCTATTAGCCGAAGATGCCACCGTAACAATGGCCCATTCTCGAACGCAAAACTTATCAGGCATCACCTCAGAGGCTGATATTCTAATTGTGGCGGCAGGTCGTCCCGAACTCGTCACCGCAGAAATGGTTAAACCCGGTGCGGTTGTGGTTGATGTTGGTATTAACCGCGTCACCTCAGCCGATGGCAAAAGCCGTTTAGTAGGTGACGTTCACTTTGATTCAGTTCAACAAGTCGCCCAATTTATTACCCCCGTTCCCGGTGGAATTGGGCCGATGACTGTCACCATGCTGTTGCACAATACAGTATGGAGCTACGCCCATCGGGAAGGCAAAACTCACGCTTAACAAGCCCTCATAGCATTAATTAGTGATTGGCATGACAAGTTTAAAGAATCCAGGGATGGTAGTCACGGACGATATGCAGTTGCCTCAACAGGCATCTCCATTTGACTTAAAGGCTTACTTGCGAGAGCGACAAGCCCAGGTTGAAGCGGCTTTAGATCGGGCCGTACCGCTAACTTACCCAGAAACGCTCTATGAATCCATGCGCTATTCGCTATTTGCCGGGGGAAAGCGCCTGCGTCCCATTTTGTGTTTGGCAACCTGCGAACTGGCAGGCGGTACGATCGCAATGGCAATGCCAACCGCCTGCGCCTTAGAAATGATTCATACCATGTCGCTGATTCACGACGACTTGCCCGCAATGGATAATGATGATTATCGTCGCGGCAAACTGACCAATCATAAGGTGTTTGGCGAAGATATTGCGATTCTGTCGGGCGATGCTCTGCTCACCTATGCTTTTGAGCATATTGGCTTGCAAACCCGCGATGTCCCCGCAGATCGCGTCTTGAAGGTGATTGTACGCCTCGCGAATGCGGTGGGTGCAGCCGGTCTGGTGGGCGGTCAAGTGGTGGATTTAGAATCGGAAGGGAAGGCGAATTTATCGCTGGAAACCTTAAATTTTATCCATACCCATAAAACTGGGGCGCTATTAGAGGTTTCGGTGGTGTCTGGGGCAATTTTAGCCGGAGCCAGCGACACTCAAGTTCAGCACTTGTCTCATTACGCTCAAAATATTGGGTTAGCCTTCCAGATTATTGACGATATTTTAGATATCACGGCGACGCCTGAAGAGTTGGGCAAAACTGCCGGAAAAGACTTGCAAGCTCAGAAGTTAACCTATCCGAGTTTGTGGGGAATTGATGAATCGCGCCGCCAAGCTCGACAATTGATTGAGAGTGCCAAGGCAGAGTTAGCGCCGTTTGGAGAACAGGCTAAACCGCTGTTGGCGATCGCAGATTTTATTACTGCCCGCAGCCACTAGGGATAGGTTATGCAAGACTTTGGTGAGATCCTCAACAATCGGGTGCTTCTCGTTGCCTTGAGTGCCTGTCTGATTGCCCAAGCCCTAAAGTTAGTCGTGGAATTGGTGAAAAATCAGAAGGTGAATTTACGCTCTCTCGTAACGACTGGCGGGATGCCTAGCGCCCATTCTGCTTTAGTCACTTCTTTAGCAACGGGTGTAGGACAAACCAAAGGATGGGGAAGTCCTGAGTTTGCGCTGGCAACTGTGTTTGCGATTATTGTGATGTATGATGCGGCCGGAGTTCGTCAAGCGGCTGGCAAGCAAGCTCGCATTCTCAATCAAATTATTGATGAGTTGTTTCACGAAAAGTATGAGTTTGCGGAAGAACGCTTGAAGGAACTCCTCGGTCATACGCCGTTTCAAGTGATTGTCGGTTTAATGTTAGGGATTGTTGTTTCTCTGGGGGCCAGTCAAATTTATGGCTACTGATCGCGGTTTTCCGGGCGTTCTCAGGCGATTGAATCGTAGCGGAGGAACGCTTGGAGCCGCGTAGGTTAAGGAAGATAGAATTGCGCTCAAAATTGCTCAGGAGCGTTTCAATCTCAAAAAACCGATATCTGGTTTAAAGCTTGATTGAGAGTCAGTCTGCCCCTCGTACCCGGATTGAATGTTACCCTCAAAGACTGACGGTGGCATTGAGCAACACTACCTTGCGGCTATCTACAATCATGGCCCAAAAACCGCGATCGCTCAACGCCTGCAAAATATCGTTTGCATCCTGTTGGTTGGTGGTATGCACCGCCAATAAAAAAGGGCGCTGTCCATAAGAAGCTAACCCCACCGTTCCCCCTAAGACTTGCTGTACTTGAGTGGCGAGTTCGGGTTGATTAAAATAATCGACTAGGACTGCAAATCCGGTTCCCAAAGGCTGAGGGTTATAAGCAGGGGAAGCGGCTGCAAAATTGGCAGGCGGTTGCACAACATAGGCTTCCAAGCGCCCCGTTTCAATGGCATATCGTGCGGCCCGGTTCGCTTCTTCTAGGTTAGAAAAGCCCCCCACCCGCGCCACCAACTCATCAAGATACAAGCAGAGCTGATAGGGCGTATTATTGGGTAAAGCTTGCGGTAACTGCGCTTGCTGTGCAGGCGATCGCGCTTCGACTAACAGCAAATATTCTCCCACAGTCGGCGGCTGACAAGCCGGATAAGACTGAGCCTGGGCTAAAGGGATGGGGATACCGAGAAGGGAGAACAGCACCCCTAAACCCAGGAGTGCGGCGTTGGATGAGTTTACAACCGCCTTCGGAGTCTTGCTTGCTAGAACCCTACCATTAAAGGCCATTCGCATCTCCTCATTCTCCTGCTTCCTAGATTTTCCCCATCCCTCATCCGCTTATCTCACAGAAGCCAATGAGGCTAAAGGATCGGGAATTGTGGCTGAAGGGGCTTCAAATTGACCCGTCAGAACGTATTCCAAGCGCAATTTTAACCAGATAATGAACTGTTCGTTCGTGGAAATAATAGCAGCGGCGGGTTGGGGGCATTTTTGTTTGGCTTGGGCCATTTCTGGGGCTTCTAGAAAGGCGGGTTGAGTCACCAGCCAAAAATCAAGTTCTTTTTCCTGTTCCTGGTAGTTGCGCGTCCGTTCTTTGAGGACTTCTTCTAAAGGTTCTTCAACGGTCAGGAAGTTTTGACTGGCTAAAACGTAGTAGTAAGTGGTCATGGTTTGTCATCCTCAGTTATGTCAGCAGTTGCGCCTAAATGCTTATCGAAACGGATATTGATTAACCGATTGAGATTATTCGCCCCGCATGGCTTGTTTCATTTCTCGAACAGCCCGTTCTAATCCTACCAGTGCAGCTCGACTGATGATGGTATGACCGATATTGAGTTCTTCCATTCCCGGAATGGTCGCCACGGGGTAGACGTTCCAGTAGGTTAACCCATGTCCGGCATTGACGCGCAAGCCGAGAGACAGCGCCCATTGACAGCCGTGGGTGAGGACTTCGAGTTCGGCGGCGCGGCTGGCTTCATCTGGGGCTTCGGCATAGGTTCCGGTGTGGAGTTCGATAAATTGAGCTTGAATCTTTGCCGAGGCTTCTATTTGGCTGCGTTCGGCGTCGATAAACAGGCTAACGGGTATTCCGGCGCTTTGCAAGCGATCGACGACTTTAGCAAGGCGTTCTGCTTGGCCGACAATATCGAGTCCGCCTTCGGTGGTCACTTCTTCGCGGCGTTCGGGGACAAGGGTTACATAGTCGGGTTTGACTTCAAGGGCGATCGCCACCATTTCATCAGTGGGGGCCATTTCTAGGTTAAGATGCGTCCGCACGGTTTCTCGCAACAGGCGGATATCCCGGTCTTGAATGTGGCGGCGGTCTTCGCGGAGGTGGGCGGTAATTCCATCTGCACCTGCTAATTCGGCGAGGACAGCGGCGGCGATGGGATCGGGTTCGACAGTACGCCGCGCTTGTCGAATCGTGGCAATGTGGTCTATGTTTACGCCTAGGGTCGGCAACTCAAACCTCGCTGTAGTTCTCAACTATTGTCTGCTATTGATTTTAGCGAAGTTTGGCACGACACAGAGCGCGATCGTCTCTAAACTAAAACGGTGTAGTCCGTGGCAGCATACCACCCATTTTAAAGAAGCTTATTGTAAGGGGTCTGCTAGCGCTTTGTCTAGATTTTTACTAAGTTCTTGGGATTTGGGCTGAGGATCGATCTAGACTTTTGCTCAAGTGTCTGCGATCGCCGCCAGTAGCAGCATCCATGCATAAAGACCTACTAAAGTCAAGGTTATATTTGGCTTCTAACCCAGAACGAATCGCTTAAAATTAAAGGATTAAAACATTGAGAGTAAGCACTCATTTTTTGTAAAATTTTGTTTACATTCATCTCATTCTTCTTATCAAATTGTGTCAGATAGCCCTCAAAACCCGATTCTAGTAGGCATTTTCTGGTAAAAACACTCATGGTTGCGAAGTTCTGCGTTATTTGTCATTCATCTGGTTGCCCAGGGAGGATGGCCAGTGCTGAGTGACCGGAGTGGAAAGAAGAGAACACGCGTCAATCATAAGGAGCTTATTGGATGTTCACTCACGTCAAGTCCACCATTCGCCGCATTGCCCCTGACGACCTACAAGGGCGGACATTGATAAAGGTGGTCTATGTCGTGCTGGAGTCGCAGTATCAGAGTTCCCTATCTGCTGCTGTTAACACCATCAATCGCAATAACCCGACTCTAGCAGTTGAACTAAGCGGCTACCTCATCGAAGAACTCCGCGACCCGGAAAACTACGAAGCCTTTAAAGAAGACATTGCTCGCGCCAACATCTTCATCGCTTCGCTCATTTTTATTGAAGACCTAGCCGATAAGGTGGTTAGCGCCGTTGAACCTTATCGAGACACCCTCGATGTCGCGGTTGTCTTCCCCTCCATGCCACAAGTGATGCGACTCAACAAAATGGGTAGCTTTAGCATGGCACAACTAGGGCAATCAAAAAGCGCGATCGCCCAATTCATGAAAAAGCGGAAAGAACAGTCCGGTTCCGGCTTCCAAGACGGAATGCTCAAACTGTTGCGAACCCTGCCCCAAGTCCTGAAATACTTGCCAATGGACAAAGCCCAGGACGCCCGCAACTTCATGCTTTCTTTCCAATACTGGTTAGGCGGTTCTGCCGACAACCTGGAAAACTTCCTGCTGATGCTCGCCGACAAATACGTCCTCAAAGACAGCCAACGGCGCAACCTCACAGCAGTCCAGTACAAAGACCCCGTAACCTACCCAGACATGGGCATTTGGCATCCCCTCGCCCCCAAAATGTTCGAGGATGTCCAAGAATACCTCAACTGGTTTAACTCCCGTTCCGACATCTCAGACGACCTCAAAGACCCCCTAGCCCCCTGTGTCGGCTTAGTCTTGCAGCGCACCCACCTCGTCACCGGAGACGATGCCCATTATGTGGCAATGGTGCAAGAACTCGAAGCAATGGGCGCAAAAGTAATTGCCGTCTTTGCAGGTGGTCTGGACTTCTCTAAACCCGTTGACGCTTACTTTTACGACACCACCGCTAAATCTGACGTTGCCCTCGTCGATGCCGTTATCTCCTTAACAGGGTTTGCCCTCGTTGGCGGCCCGGCTAGACAAGACCACCCCAAAGCCATCGAAGCCTTAAAACGGTTAAACCGTCCTTACATGGTGGCCTTACCCCTAGTCTTCCAAACCACCGAAGAATGGGAAAGCAGCGACCTTGGCTTGCACCCCGTCCAAGTCGCCCTACAAATTGCCATCCCCGAACTCGATGGCGCAATTGAACCCATCATCCTTTCCGGACGCGATAGCGCCACCGGCAAAGCCCACGCCCTACAAGACCGGATTGAAGCCATTGCTGGACGGGCGATGAAATGGGCCACCCTGCGCCGCAAGCCGAAACTGAATAAGAAAATTGCCATTACCGTCTTTAGTTTCCCACCGGATAAAGGCAACGTCGGAACCGCTGCTTATTTAGATGTGTTTGGGTCAATTTACGAAGTCATGAAAGCCCTGAAACACAACGGCTATGACTTACCAGAATTACCCGAATCTGCCACCGCCTTGATGCAGGAAGTGATCCACGACGCCCAAGCGCAGTATGCTAGCCCAGAGCTAAATATTGCCTACCGGATGTCCGTAGAAGAGTACGAACGCCTGACGCCCTATTCCGAACGCCTCCATGAAAACTGGGGCCCGCCGCCGGGAAATCTCAACAGCGATGGGCAAAACCTCCTGGTGTATGGGAAATCTTTTGGGAATGTCTTTATCGGCGTTCAGCCCACCTTTGGCTACGAAGGCGACCCCATGCGCTTACTCTTCTCCCGGTCGGCCAGCCCGCATCATGGCTTTGCCGCTTACTATACCTATTTAGAACGCATTTGGGGCGCGGATGCCGTGCTGCACTTTGGAACCCACGGTTCGCTGGAGTTTATGCCCGGTAAGCAGATGGGGATGAGTGGCGAGTGCTACCCCGATAACCTGATTGGTTCGATTCCCAACCTCTACTATTACGCCGCCAATAACCCCAGTGAGGCAACCATTGCTAAACGGCGCAGCTACGCCGAAACCATTTCTTACCTCACGCCGCCTGCGGAAAATGCCGGACTCTATAAAGGCTTGCAGGAACTCAGCGAGTTAATTGGGTCTTACCAAACCCTCAAAGATAGCGGGCGCGGCATTCCTATCGTGAATACGATTATGGATAAGTGCCGGATGGTGAATTTAGACAAAGATATCGCCTTACCCGATAAAGATGCCCAAGAGATGACCTCTGAAGAACGGGATAGCTTGGTGGGTCAGGTTTACATCAAGTTGATGGAAATTGAATCTCGCCTGTTACCCTGCGGCTTGCACGTCATTGGTAAACCGCCGAGTGCTGAGGAAGCCGTAGCCACGCTAGTGAATATTGCCAACCTCGACCGCGAAGAGGAAGGGATTTTATCTTTACCTCGGATTATCGCCAATAGCTTAGGGCGCGATATTGATGAAGTTTATCAAAATAGCGATCGCGGTGTCTTAGCCGATGTCGAACTCCTGTTTGATATCACCCAAGCCACCCGCAAAGCCGTCGCCGCTTTAGTCAAAGAACAAACCGACGCTGAAGGTCGCGTTTCTCTGGTTTCCAAACTCAATTTCTTCAATATCGGTAAAAAAGCCCCTTGGATTGAAGCCTTACACGAAGCCGGATATCCCAAAGTAGACCCAGAAGCCATCAAACCCCTATTTGAATATCTGGAATTCTGCTTAAAACAAGTGTGCGCCGATAACGAACTGGGCGCGTTACTCAAAGCCTTAGAAGGCGAATATGTCCTTCCTGGCCCCGGCGGCGACCCTATCCGCAACCCGGACGTGTTACCCACAGGTAAAAATATCCACGCCCTCGACCCGCAATCCATTCCCACTGCGGCCGCCGTTAAATCTGCCAAAATTGTCGTAGACCGCCTCCTGGCACGGCAAAAAATCGATAATGGCGGTAATTATCCCGAAACCATCGCTTGCGTCCTCTGGGGAACCGACAACATCAAAACCTACGGCGAATCCCTAGCGCAAATTATGTGGATGGTTGGGGTGAAACCCGTTCCCGACGCATTAGGCCGCGTCAACAAGTTACAACTCATTCCTCTAGAAGAATTAGGCCGTCCTCGGATTGATGTCGTGATTAACTGTTCTGGCGTATTCCGCGACCTGTTCATCAACCAAATGAACCTGCTAGACCAAGCCGTGAAGATGGCCGCCGAAGCAGACGAACCCCTAGAGATGAACTTCGTCCGCAAACACGCCTTAGCGCAAGCTGAAGAAATGGGGATTAATCTGCGTCAAGCCGCAACCCGCGTCTTCTCTAACGCATCGGGTTCCTATTCTTCCAACATCAACTTAGCGGTAGAAAACAGCTCTTGGGAAAGCGAATCAGAATTACAGGAAATGTATCTGAATCGCAAATCCTTCGCGTTCTCCTCCGATAACCCTGGGATGATGGATAACAGTCGCCAGTTATTTGAATCGGCCCTGAAAACCGCCGAGGCCACCTTTCAAAACCTGGATTCCTCGGAAATCTCCCTCACCGATGTTTCCCACTACTTCGACTCCGACCCCACCAAGGTGGTCGCCAACCTGCGCGGCGATGGCAAAACTCCTGCATCCTATATTGCAGATACCACCACCGCTAATGCCCAAGTCCGCACCCTCTCGGAAACTGTCCGCCTCGATGCGCGTACCAAACTCCTGAATCCCAAGTGGTACGAGGGAATGCTATCCCACGGCTACGAAGGCGTTCGCGAACTCTCGAAGCGTCTGGTTAATACGATGGGATGGAGTGCAACTGCTGGCGCAGTCGATAATTGGGTCTATGAAGATGTGAACGACACCTTCATTAAAGACGAACAAATGCAAAAGCGCCTGATGAATCTCAACCCCCATTCTTTCCGCAAGATGGTCACAACCCTGCTAGAAGTGAATGGACGCGGTTACTGGGAAACCGACGAGAGTAATCTAGACCGCCTGCGCGAGTTATACCAAGAAGTCGAAGACCGAATTGAAGGAATAGAATAGTCAGTAAGCTAAACCCCTGTAAACCCACAGGGGTTTAATTTTTCGCGGACATCTGGTACCAGGGCCAGAAACCGGGTTTCTCAATGAAAAAGGGTTTTAGCTTAAGCAATTGACCAGAAACCCGGTTTCTCAAGTTCTCGCAACGGGTGAGAAACACAAAGGAATATAGAACTACTCCTCCTGTTAAATCCTATGACAGCCTTTATCCTCAATCTGGATTCGATTCAACTCACTGACGAGCAATTTTTCCAGCTATGTCAGGATAATCGCGATTTGAGATTTGAACGAAACGCTAATGGAGATTTAATTATTATGCCCCCTGCTGGCGGAGAAACCAGTAATCATAATGCGGGAATAACAGCCCAGATTTGGATGTGGAACCAGCAAAATCAACAGGGGATTGTTTTTGATTCATCGGGAGGCTTTAAACTCCCCAATGGTGCAGACCGTTCTCCCGATGCATCTTGGATACCCCTAGAACGCTGGAATGCTTTAACGTCCGAACAGCAAAAGCGATTTCTGCCCCTATGTCCCGATTTTGTGGTGGAATTACGCTCTCCTAGCGATAGTTTAACGGCAATTCGCCAAAAGATGCAGGAATATCTTGCTAATGGAACGCGCTTAGGGTGGTTAATCGATCCTCAGTCTCGCCGAGTCGAAGTTTACCGTCAAGGTCAAGAAGTCGAAATTTTAGAATCTCCAGCTACTTTATCGGGTGAAGATGTGCTTGTAGGTTTTATCCTAAATCTTGCCCCCATTTGGTAAAACTGGTACCAGCGCCAGAAACCGGGTTTCTCAACAAAAAAGGGTTTAAGCTGAAGCAATTGGCCAGAAACCCGGTTTCCCAGGTTCTCGCAAAAAGATTCATTCTAAAAGTAAGCTATGGCTCAAACACCTTTTCCGGTTACGCTATCAGATGCAGGTTCTCATCTAGTGTTGCATAACATTACTTGGGAAATGTACGAACAACTTTTAGAGGTGTTTGCAGAATATCCTCAGCTTCGCATGACTTACAATCGAGGGACTCTAGAACTAATGACTCCTTTAGCAGAACATGAGAGTTATAGTTGGAATTTGAGTCGGCTAATTGCGATTCTTTCTGAGGAACTGGGGTTAGAAATAAGAGGCTTAAAATCAACGACTTGGCGTTCTCAAGTGCAAGCAGTGGGGAAGGAAGCCGATGACTCCTTTTATATTCAAAATGAACCCGCAATTCGGGCAAAATTAAAAATTAATTTAACGGTCGATCCTCCGCCTGATTTAGTAATTGAAATTGATACAACTCATTTCTTTATCGATAAAATGTCAGTTTATGAAGGTTTAAATGTTCCTGAGATTTGGCAGTATCAAAAGGGGGAAATAACAATTTATATTTTAACTGAAGCGGGTTATGTAGAATCGGAAATGAGTTTAGCGTTTGGTTCATTTCCGGTCAAGGAGTTAGTCAAGTTTATGGAACTTGATTCCCAAAAGGGTGAAAACGCAAGGATGCGTGAGTTTCGCGAGTGGGTGAAGAGTCAATTATAAGTTTACTTAGAAATACGTCGATCGGGTTTGCATGATAGCGAAAGTGCGATCGCCTACAGAGGATAATCTGTACTTAACCCGGTTTTGTTAGCTTTAAACTTATCGAACGGCAAAGTCAGTATTAATATGAAATGCCTAAATGCTTGCTACAAATAGGGCTTCGATAATAAAATCCCATCCTGTTACGGAAGCGATCGCTGTAGCTTAACGACTTTAAAGAGCATCGTGTAGGGAAAGAGATAACATATTCGTGGTCGTAGTATAAAAAAAAAAAACGTGAGAAA
>JAAHGE010000760.1 GCA_010672635.1 Desertifilum sp. SIO1I2
AACCCTTGTATTTGCAAGCCCTCGATATCAGACAGCGATCGCTTCCCCAAGACCATCCCTATATTGCAAGCAGCCTCAACAACTTAGCGGGTTTGTACCGCTCCCAAGGGAGATACAGCGAAGCCGAACCCTTGTATTTGCAAGCTCTCGATATCAGACAGCGATCGCTCCCCCAAGACCATCCCTATATTGCAAGCAGCCTCAACAACTTAGCGGGTTTGTACCGCTCCCAAGGGAGATACAGCGAAGCCGAACCCTTGTATTTGCAAGCTCTCGATATCGATCGGCGATCGCTCCCCCAAGACCATCCCTCTATTGCTAACCGCCTCAACAACTTAGCAGCGTTGTACTATCGCCAAGAACGCTATGCTGAGGCTGCACAGTTGGTTCAAGAAGCGCTAGATATTTTTGAGAGCAAGTTAGGCGAGCAACATCCTCATACCATCCAAACTCGAAATAATCTAGAAACCTTGCAACAAGCTCAACCAGGCTCAAACTAGAGGCGTCTGCGGTCGGTTGGCGCTTGGGAGGCTGAACCAGGTTCTGAGGAGGGGGAGGAAGAGTAATCTTTTTTGACATCTGCCCCTGCATCACCCCAAAGCGATTTAAAATTCTAAATGAACTTGAACCAAGGGGAGCATACCAAATGTGTGCTCTCATTTTTTTGGCAACTCAGCCTGAGACACCGGGTTTATAAAGGAAAAGGGGTTCAGCTTAAGCAATTGGCAAGGAACCCAGTGTCTGGAGCGGGTACAAGGGGTTGAGGCTTGAGTTGATACGTTTCTTAACCGCTTTGGGAAGCTTCGCTATTTTTTAACAAAGGCTCCAACCTGGGAGAGATGCGCCTTTAGAAGAAATCAGCAAGGACTGGCGAGGGGGGCGGGGCGGGGGAGAGCGATCGCGCTTCGGAGGGGATCGCTAGCATGGAGGAAGAGAGAAACCGACCTGCAACTTCTCTCCTTACGTCGTTTTCAGCATCCCTCTGGGAGGGTTCTATGGTTCGATTACTGGTTGGCATTCTGGTCTTTGTGATTAACGTTCTCTATCGCGATCGCCCCTATCAGCGATTTTACGTCCTAGAGACCGTCGCCCGCGTTCCCTACTTCGCCTATATGTCCGTGCTTCACCTGTACGAAACCCTAGGTTTCTGGAGAAAAGCAGACTGGCTAAAAGTTCACTTTGCAGAGTCTTGGAACGAACTGCACCACCTGCTGATTATGGAAGAATTGGGTGGGAACAAGAGTTTAGGCGATCGCCTCTTGGCCAGAACTGCCGCCCTCGTCTATTACTGGATTATCGTCGCCCTCTATATGGTCAGACCCCGCGTTGCGTATAACTTTATGCAACAAGTGGAGGAACACGCCTACGCCACCTATAACCAATTCCTCACCGAAAACGAAGCCGAACTGAAGGCTAAACCCGCAACTGCGATCGCCATTCAATACTACCGCGATGGCGACCTCTATATGTTTGACGAGTTCCAAACCGGACAAAAAGCTACAGCCCGTCGCCCCAAAGTCGATAACCTCTACGATGTATTTGTCAACATCCGCGACGACGAAACCGAACACGTCAAAACCATGATCGCCTGTCAGCAGCCGGATGCTCAACTCAGTTTCCAAAGTCCCCACGCTGTCACCTTACCCCCCACTGAAGTTCAAGTCGTTTTCACCCCCGAACCTACCGAAGAAGTCGAAAACGCCTCTCTGTAAACCCCCTTCAGTTGTAGGTTGGGTTAGCGTTAGCGTAACCCAACAGCAGCCAGGGTTGCGTTGGGTTTCGTACCTCAACCCAACCTACGCGACTGGTACAAGATGTGAGTAAAACAGCATCGGAAGAACATCATTGCACAATAGCTATCTAATTCTGAGGCAAGCCTAAAGCTTACCTCTTTTTTTCTCCCCATCCCCCCCATCCTGTTTATAAACTTTTGTTGGTCTTCCCGGCGAAAATCCAGCTAACCTTGCTACCCTAACAATTGCGGATTCGCTGCAATCAATCCGCTCGCTTGCAATAGACGATTTTCACTCAAGCAAGGAAAAGTGTGTGAACGCCCAAGAACTCAAATTTCTGTTAAAGCTGTTAGGCTTTCCAGAGTATCGCGCCTTACTCAAAGAGTTTGATAGCTTTAAGCGCGATCGCAATAAAATCTGCCAAAGTTTAAACAACTCCGGTTGGGTAGACTATTCTCGCGAAATGACCAGCGTCAAGCTACTTCCCCCAGGACGCGCCTTATTGAAGCTAGAACCGGGTCAATCTCCGTTAACCCCAAACGAACTCAAAGTTGTCGAACAACTCGCCAAAGCCTCAGCTAGGGTCAAACCCAGCCAGATTAAACAACCCAAAGCTGTAGAACGCGATGCCATTTTGTCTTGTCTACTGTCCCCTCTGGTTGACTAGCC
>JAAHGE010000761.1 GCA_010672635.1 Desertifilum sp. SIO1I2
GTTAGAAAAGCTAGCAAAGTTAACATTATTCTTTGTTAAAGAATTTTCATAAGCATCTATCTGCCTGGAAATTGTACCTTCTTGGAATTCCAAATCAACTTTCAAAACATATCGGTGAATAGAGTAATATACGGTCAAAGGTATATTTTCTTTTAATTTCTTGTGATATTGCTCTCTAACTCGATCGGCGTACTCATTTAATTGGGCGGTGTCGGACTTTCTGATAAGATCGCGACCTTCACGACTGATTTCTAAAGACCAAGTTAAACTTTGAGAATCGCTTAACAGTATTTCAATTTTATTGTATGAGCTTTGAGAATTATTTTTTAAATCGCGATCATTGAAATGTTTGCCATTTGCTAAATCTTTTTGTTTTCTTAAACGCGCGATAACAGATTTATTAGCTAAGGGTTCATGTTGAATTCTTGCAAGCAGCCGAGAAAATAGAATAGCAAGGCAGTCAAGAATGCTAGACTTGCCAACACCATTAATTCCAATAAATACTGTAGGCTGATTGGATTCAAAATCTAATGTTAGATCGCTAATTCCTCGAAAGTTTTGCATTTTTAGGCACTTAACATACATAATGGCTTACCCTTACAGTTAAAATTTAGTCCAGGCTGACCAATGCCTCTTCTAGAATCATAACTGAAGGACTGACCGAGGTTGATGGTTAAAGAAGAGCAGATTGGTTATAGTAATTGCAGCGATCGCGCAGAGGACACTGGGAACACCGTGGGTTAGTAGCAGTACAGACTAGCGCCCCAAAGTCTAACAGCGTTAAATTCCACCTGCTAACATCAGTTTGAGGTGCCACTTGTTCTGCTGCTTTCCAGAGTAACTTGCAGCGAGACTTAACTCGGTTTCCCTGTAAGCCGAAAAAACGTTCTAAAATACGAGCAACATTGGTATCGAGAACGGCTGCTGGCTGTCCAAAAGCATTCGCGCAGATAGAACGCGCCGTATACAAACCAACTCCGGGAAGTTTCAGCAATTCAGCTTCTTGTTGCGGAACTTGACCCGAATATTGCTCCATCATAACTTGTACCGACTGGCACAAACGAACCGCCCGAAAGTGCAAGCCTAAAGGTTGCAAGAGGCTAGCAATTTCTTCGATAGGCGCGGCTGCTAGACTCCTCAAAGTAGGATAGCGAGAAATAAAGGCTTCGTAGACGGGAACGGCTGTCGGGGTTCCGGTTTTTTGCAGCAAGAACTCAGCCACAAAGATAGAATAAGCATCGGTTGTCTGTCGCCAGGGGAAGTCGCGGAAGTTGTCCACACTCCAAGCTTGTAACTGATGGCGAAACCCAGTGATTTTTTCTGCTTTGAGAAGTTCTGCTGGCGGTAAATTAGAAAGTTTGCTTGTCATTGCTTTCTAGGAGATTGATAAAATGGCGATCGCAGCCTAGCACTATCAATCCTGTTGCTCATCATCTTCCACCTAACCGTAGTCTAACTTAATGATTCGTTCGATGAGGTGAAGACTAATAACCAGGATAGCCTAACCGCGATCGCGCCTCTTGTTGCATCCCAAAAACTCCTCAAGAGGCAATTTCTCTCGTTACCCCATGAGGACTCTCCCACAATCAGATTCAATAAAAAAGGTGGAATAGCATCCACCTGTCATCAACCTTAATTAACGTAATTTGAGAATTTGCGCCGTCACTTCCAAACTTTCCTCGTATAAAACATCGCGTCCCCAGCGTTGAAGCTGTTGTCCTAAAAGGGATTCAGCCTTTTGATCCGTTAGGGCCGTTACCTGTTCCGTACGACAAGATTGGGCGCTTCCCCCAGCTTCTAGGCGCATACATCCCGTCGTTTCCGAACAGAGAATTGTACAGCAATTGGCGTTAGAATTCGTGGAATTGAGCAACAAACCCACCATATCGCCCGGAATTTCGCCCCAGTCTGCCGTTGGAATGGCGGCCAGTTCCGCCTCAATTGTGCGATTATTGGCTCCAGTAAAGGTAATCTGCTTGAGGTCGTAATCGTCATCTATCTCTTTATAGGCGACAGGCTTCCATTCCAAGCGACTCGCCAACCATCCCAAGAACATCAACGCTTGCGCCGCATTGCCTTTTTCATAGTCAATGGTTACGCGGTCTACTTCAATTAAAGCTACTCGGCGTTCTGGGGGGTCAAACGCAGCGGCTGACAGTTCTTGCCAAGCGGCCAAACGGTGCCAATTCAAGTCAGCAATATAGGTTTCCGACTCAATCAACTGTTGAATCTTGAGAAACTCGGATTCGGGATCGCTAAAATACGAAGAATCCATAATCATGCAATTACAGGATTCCGATAACGCTTGAAACAGAACTTGTTCTGGGTTTGGTGTCGCCTTCCACCAGACAAATTTGGGCAAGTCCGGAATCATCAGCGAAACCTATATTGCTGACTTGA
>JAAHGE010000762.1 GCA_010672635.1 Desertifilum sp. SIO1I2
CCTCACCCCGCAATTGGCGCCCGCGAAAGCTCCACTGGAGCTTTCGCAGCCCATGCGCCTCTCCCACAAGTGGGAGAGGGAGGGCCCCGCGAAGCGGGAGGGTGAGGGCTCTTTTCACGGTCCACATCCGGGCGCAGTTTGGGGAAATACAGAATCCCATTCAGCAAGAAGGGATAATCGGTATTCAGGTGAATCCACAATAAGGGTTCTTCTTGGAAGGGATAGAGGTAGCGGTAAAACTCTAAATAGTCCTCATCCTTCAAATCTCGCGGAGACTGACGCCATACCGCCTGCTGCTTGTTAATCTGCTCTCCATCCAGTTTGATCGCAACGGGCATGAAGTCGCAATAGGTTTTCACCAGTTGGCGAACGCGTGCGGGTTCTAAATATTCCTGTTCTTCATCTTGCAGGGTAAGCGTTACCGTAGTCCCCCGACTGCTGCGAGTAGACTCTTCTAGGGTAAAGGCGGGAGAACCATCGCAAGTCCAATGAACCGCCTGCGCTCCCTCTTGGTAGGAGAGGGTATCAATTTCGACTTTCTGCGCCACCATAAAGGAGGAGTAGAAGCCTAAACCAAAGTGTCCGATGATCGCTTGGTCGCTCGTGCCTTTATACTTTTGGATAAATTCTTCGGCGCTGGAGAAGGCGACTTGGTTAATGTATTTTTTCACCTCTTCAGCCGTCATCCCAATCCCATTATCGGAGATGGAGAGGGTCTTGTTCTCTTTGTCGATGGCAATTTGAATTTCAGGTTCATCGAGATCTCCGGAAAGTCCCCCAGAGTGAGACACCATCTTGAGTTTGGCAATGGCGTCAACAGCGTTGGAAATCAACTCTCTCAGGAAGATCTCGTGGTCAGAGTATAGCGATTTCTTGATAATCGGGAATATATTCTCAGTATGAATACTGATGTTGCCTTGTTCTAGCATCGTGGTCATAGCTCTGTTCTCGATTAGCGTGAGAGGGGCTTCAATGTAAGATTTTGCGCGATCGCGCTTCATTTGCCCAGTGGATTCCCGCCAAATCCTGATTCGGATCTCCCTACTTGGTAGAAAGGAATTGTTATATTGAGAGCGATCGCACTTAGCTTTTTTGGGAATTACTCATTGAAAAGCTTCATCGTCTTTTCAGAATTATTTAACCGAACGCCAACTACAATAGGGGGTATTCCCAATCTTCTGAGGTCAGTTAAGTTTAAGTGAGGGAGATCTCAATTCTACTCTTTTTAGTTCTAAATTCTGATTTTTTTCTTAAGGCTGTAAGGATATATCGATCATGACAGATCTGACAACGCCCCTGAGTATTCGAGCTTATTTGCACAAAGAATTAGACGCATTGGGAAGCTTTGAGGATTGTGCCTTATTAGATCATCCAGACTATGCGAATATTGGCGATCATTTAATTTGGCTAGGAACGCTTTTTTATCTAATTGAGGTTCTCCAAACTAAAATAAAATATGCTGCTAGTGTAACGCGATTTTCCGCTCAGGCAATGGAAAAAAACATTAGTCCGGATGCCCCTATTCTCCTTCAGGGGGGCGGAAATATGGGGGATCTTTGGCCTATCTTTCAAGATTTTCGAGAAAAAATTGCGACTCAGTATCCCAATAGACGAATTATTATTCTACCTCAAACCATCTACTTTAAAGATCCTGAGAATTTAAAGAAAGCAGCTAAAGCTTTTAATGCTCATCCCGACCTAACCTTATTTGTCCGCGATGACACGAGTTATGCAATCGCTCAAGAAAATTTTCATAAATGTCGAATTCTTAAAGCTCCTGATATGGCGTTTCATTTAGTTGGAATGCCCGGTCTAAATTTTCAGCTTCCCTATAAGAAAAACTTTTTGTATCACTGTAGAAGCGATCACGAGCCGTTTCCTATTTCAGCGATGAATTTGCCGAATGTTGTGCAATCAGATTGGATTTCTTACAAATGGGTTAATCGAGAAAATATTCAGGATTTAAAAGC
This sequence comes from Desertifilum sp. SIO1I2, assembly GCA_010672635.1. GTDB lineage: Bacteria > Cyanobacteriota > Cyanobacteriia > Cyanobacteriales > Desertifilaceae > Desertifilum. The sequence continues at coordinate 1,971 of JAAHGE010000762.1, forward strand.
ATGGTACTGGAAAATCCCTGGAATTATTCGCCTATACCGCGAAGGATGGCAGCGAGGCTTAACGCGACCTTCTGAATGGCTTGCTCGACAAGAATGGCAAAAGTCTAATCCTAATTTAGAAAAGCTGAACTCGGTCTATAATCCCTCCATTCATCATAAATCCTGGATGTACATGCACGCAGGGATTTATCAGCTTAAACCTCACCGCTTAATTATTACAAATCGCACTCATGGTCATATCACCTGTATGATTTTAGGGATACCCCATGTATTTGCGCCCGGCTCTTATTTTAAAAATGAAGCTTTTTATAAAGCTTGGACGCATCAGATCCCTTTTTGTAAATGGGTGACAGAAGCTTCTCAGGTTAAACCCGCAGTTGAAGAACTGCTAGAAAAGTTCCCTAACCATTTTTCCAAC
>JAAHGE010000763.1 GCA_010672635.1 Desertifilum sp. SIO1I2
AAGCTCGCTACATCCAATCTGGCCCCATGCTACCGACAGTACCAAGCCACGAACGCCTAGTTACTGGTAAACTGGTTTATGGTTTCCAAACTCCCAAACGCGGCGATATCGTGGTTTTCTCCCCCACAGAAGTCCTGCTTCAAGAAAACCCATCCCTCAAAGATGCGTTTATTAAGCGCGTGATTGCCTTACCCGGAGAAACGATTGAACTGAGAAACGGACAAGTCTACATTGATGGCACGCCTTTGTCTGAGAATTATGTGGCCTCTGACCTTTATCCGGCCGAACCCGTCAATGCCGCCTCGGAACATCAAATGACAGAAATTGATGTATGTCCTCCCAACCAGCGCTATCTAGCAACCCCAATGACCATCCCTGAAGATTCCTATCTCGTATTGGGGGATAATCGCAACAATAGCTATGATTCTCGCTGCTGGGGCGTCGTTCCCCGCGATCGTATTATTGGTCGAGCTGTAGTACGCTTTTGGCCCGTTAACAACTTAGGTAAAATTGACCGCGAACCGCCTTATACCGAACCTGCTTCTGTACAACCTTAAGTTGACGAGGATGGAGAATAAAATGCAGAGTATTGCATTGTTCTCCCTTGTACTCGATCGCCCCAATCTCTGGATTTGATGGCTGTACTTAGTCGAGCAAGAATAAACTGAACGGTTTAGTTTAAATAATGAACTGAACTTGGTGCCATAGCTGTACTCAGTAAGGTTAAAACAGACTGAACTGCTCAAAAGCTCAGACTCACTCGGATTTAACTCAACACCCCGCTTCGCATCCAACAGAGTGCATCATCCCGTTAAAGTTGATAAAAATCAAAACAGAGGCCTATTTCTAGACCTCTGTTTTCCCGTTAGAGATGTTTTCTAACGTCCAATTCCTACATAGCGGAATCCAGCTTTCTCAACCGTTTGACGGTTCAGGAAATTGCGGCCATCAATAATGACAGGATGGCTCATCGATTTTGCCATCTTCACGTAATCGAGCTTGAGGAACGGCTGCCAGTCGGTGACAAGAACCAACGCATCGCAACCATCTGCGAGCATTTCTGGGTCAGTTTCCACAATCACGCCGGATAGACCGTGACGCATTCCACTTTGGGAGATAATCGGGTCATAGGCTTTGACTTTGGCCCCTAAACGATTGAGTTGCTCGATCAAATTCAGGGCGGGAGCATCGCGCATATCATCGGTATCGGGTTTGAAGGTTAAGCCCAACAGTCCGACCACTTTTCCTTTAAGGATTTTCAGTTCTTGCTGGAGTTTTTCGACTGCAATCAGGCGCTGGCGTTCGTTCACGCTAACGGCCGATTTGAGCAATTGTGCTTCGTAATTGTAGTCTTCAGCGGTGTGAATCAGGGCCGAGACATCTTTGGGGAAACAGGAACCGCCCCAACCAATCCCGGCTTGCAAGAACTTGTTACCGATGCGGGAGTCTAAACCAATCCCCTTCGCCACCTGGGTGACATCTGCGCCGACGCGATCGCAAATATTCGCCACTTCGTTAATAAAGCTAATCTTAGTGGCGAGGAACGCATTAGCGGCATATTTAATCATTTCTGCCGAACTCAAATCCGTCACCACCACCGGAACCGGGGGTAAAGACGAGTCTTCAGAAAACCGACGGTCTACAATCGGAGCATAGAGTTCTTGCATCATGGCGATCGCTTTTTCACCATTACTGCCCAACACGATCCGGTCGGGATTAAACGTATCGTAAATCGCCGAACCCTCGCGCAAGAATTCCGGGTTGCTCACCACATCAAATTCAGCCTCAATACTGCTGAGAGCCTCTTCTCCAGAAACGCCACCCGCACCCACTAAGGCCTTTTGACGTTCGGCGATCCCATCTAACACGATCATCCGCACCCAGTCCCCAGAGCCAATCGGCACCGTAGACTTATTGACAATCACCTTATACCCTTTACTCAAGTGAGCGCCAATCCCTCTGGCTACGGCTTCCACATAGCGCGTATCGCTATCGCCACTCGGTAAAGCTGGCGTGCCCACCGCAATAAACAAAATCTCGCCGTGGTCTACCCCATAGCCCAGATCGGACGTAAACTCCAGATTTCCGGCTTGAGTCGAAGACTGCATCAATTCTGACAGACCCGGTTCGTAAATCGGGGACTGTCCAGACTTCATCAACTTGACTTTCTCTTCGTTGTTGTCTACACAGATGACGTGATGACCGCAATGGGCTAAACAAACGCCTGTCACTAAACCGACATAGCCTGTACCAATCACGCAAACTTTCATGAACCTTGTCCTTTTTCGCTGCTAATTGCTAACTTGTCTTACGGGGGAGTCTGCCATTGGGAAGGACAAACTAGGAACTTGCACCCAATCTTTGCCGAAAATCA
>JAAHGE010000764.1 GCA_010672635.1 Desertifilum sp. SIO1I2
TCCCAACACACCTTTATACGCGGCACCGCTTCCTAATGTTTACCCTGATGGAGCAATTTGCTTTGGCGAAGCACATCCACCTAGCTGTACCGCACTTCAGATAAGACAGGCTTGGGAAATATTCTGGAAGAGTAACTTTAGCGACCATCTAGTTCAGAATAAATCCAAGCGCTATCCACAGGATGTCCTTCAGCAATTAATACAAGTTGCTAACAAAAAACGCTATTCCGTTAAGGATTTAGTACCTTTCAACAGCTCACTTAGCGATGTTTTAAAGATAATAAACCGATGAATATTCCCCCGCTTGTAGAGTATAAAACGGCGCTTGATTCAAACTTACCTCTGATTGCTGCTAGTTTGATGGAATATTGGTTGGCAAAAAATGGTGTCTTCGTCCGCGCTCATCGCCAAGGCATTCAAGCTTGTTTTCCCATTGTTAATTGTCGGATTGCTGGGCTAGCCATTATTAAGCCTTACTTTCAGATGGCATATCCCCGCGTTCCAGTTGATATTACCAAGCTAATGTTGCAATTGGCTATCAATGCTGGCGAGCATGAGATTCTCTTTCACCTATCCTTTAAATCTGGCAAGTGGGATTTAGAAGTTCCCGCACAAATAGCAACATCAACTAGCGTAACACCTGTAGGAAGTTCCTTGGGTTCCTCCTATGAAAGAGCTTTGATTGAAGTTCATTCTCATCCTCGTCTAAGCAGCGAATTTTCAACCATAGACGATGGAGAAGAAACTGGATTTAGGCTGTTTGCTGTTCTAGGTAATCTGCTTGCACAACCTGAAATTAATACCCGCCTTGGAATTTATTCCTACTTTTACTCAATCCCTGCAAGTTGGGTATTTGAACTTCCTTGTTTTATGATTGAGAAGACAGGATAGACAAAAGCGCAATAAGCGCTCGATCGGCAAAAATAATTCTTACTACTCTGATAATCAGTATGAAAGCAATTCATACTGATTATTTTCTCTTTTCAGATATGCTTGACTTAACTTACAGCAACTCTGTCCCTGTTTTACTGCGCCACAGCCATCAAATTAATATCTGGGTTGTCGGAACTGGAGGAACTGGAGGATGGCTCGTTCCTAACATAGCTCGACTGCTCAAAGTGATGGAAATAAGAACTAACCAGACGGTGACTTGCACTCTGGTAGATCCCGATGTTATTGAAGCTAAGAACATTCCCCGGCAGAATTTTACTGCTAATGAAATTGGTTGTAATAAAGCTTTGGTTCTAGCAACTCGATACAGTCTTAGTTTAGGATGTAATCTAACTTCAATTCAAGAACCTTTTCATCAAAATTTACTAGATAATTGGTGGAAAGGTTTAACGGTAATCATTGGTTGTGTAGATAATGCTGCGGCTCGTTATCAAATCAGTCAATGTCTAGAATTAAACCATAATAGAGAGCCAGACATTTGGTATTTAGACTGTGGCAATCATGCCTATTTTAATTCGGGACAAGTATTACTAGGATCAACCCATCAGTTTGAACTTAACAATGCCTTTGATAACCTAGAAAATCCTAGCTTTTGTATCAACTTGCCTTCACCGACTTTGCAGCATCCTGAATTGCTAGAACCCCAACCTGAAGAACTGAGTAATTCCCCACCCTCTTGTGCTGAAATTGCACTACGTCATCAGCAGGGACTATTTGTTAATCAACAAGTCGCAGCGATCGCTACAGAGTATCTCAAATGTCTCCTATTAACCAAGAGTATTAGACAATTCGCTACCTATTTTGATAGCGATATTGGCTCGATGCGATCGCGCTATATTTGCCTTAAAAATTTAGCTCAATATAACTCAACATGAGTCAGCTTTTCAACTTCAGTACAGCCATTCCAAATCCAAACGATTTACTCGATTTAGCGTACTCAGAAAACCCAATTTTAGACACCCTAGAGGTAGTAGCGGTTTTCGGAGTCCCCCTCCCCCAACCAGAACCGCCCAAAACTCATCAATTTCAGTTAGGCGATATTGTAACTCAAGGTCAGCAGTACGGAGTCATCACTTCGCTAAACGAAACAGACAGACCTATAACAATTACTTGGGATGGAAGCAGTGATGCTGAACCCGATTCCTTTGCCTACACGCTTGACGAGATCCGATTCTTTAAAATTTCAATTCTTTCTCAATTTGTACCGCTTAGGACACTTGTAGAGCTACCCAAAAATGCGACAATTCAGTTTAGCAATGCTAACTTAGTAAAGTTAGATCGGACAAATGTCTTCTTACTTGAAGAAGTTACTGAACGTCATTTAATTATTCGCTCTCTTGACCAGCGATATTGCTTTCCTAGAGAACTGTTTCCAGGACGCTTGTTTGCTTGTGCTGTAGATATTCCTATCTCTTTTCAACC
>JAAHGE010000765.1 GCA_010672635.1 Desertifilum sp. SIO1I2
CCTGAATTTTGTTGAAATCACAGCTAATTACGATGTAGTGAGTGCATTGCTCGATAACAGGTAACTTGACTGGATCGGGAATGCCTCCCACATCAATTAGCGTTAGATCGATGACTCGACGAATCTTTTCGGCTTCTTGCGATCGCGCGCGAAAAAACTTCTGGATTTTGGCATCTGATTCGGGCTGATGATGCAGTTTGAAATTGTTCTCGCGCCGGAGTCGCTCAACCAGATGAGGATTCTCTGTCTCATAGGTGTGATTGCCTTCTCCGTCCCAATTGGCTCGATAGATATGAGTTTTCAGATGGGGTTGACGTTGAACCAGATGACGCTGGAGGGCATGGGAAAAGACACTTTTACCACTTTTCGGCGGACCGCCAATGAGGATGGCAGGTTGAGCGACCTGATTGAGTTCAATGGGAATCGTATCGCCGGGAGTATATTCTGAGGTGCGACTACAAGTTACGACCGCTGATTGCGATCGCAAGTCGTAGGTTGCTACCCAGGGAGCCTGACAGCACCGCTCGATGAGATAGGCGTATAACCAGACTGGAGCAGCTCCAAAGAGAAGGACTCCTTGCTGTAAATCCAGCGTTTCGGGTAGGGAGAGCAATGGGATAGCATCGGGTTGGATAAACCTCTGGGGAGCTAACAGGTCGATCGCTAACGTTTTGCAGGGTTTGCGATCCGCTAGAAGCGTAATCACCTGGAGTTTAACTTCCGATTGCGAACTCAGACTGGACAAAGCAACCATTGGCGCAACTCCTGCTATCGCAACGTCAAACGGTTGGGAGGTAACTCAATGGGCAGCACTTGACTCAGGCTGACGGCATGGGTATGAGTAGAGACAACGACGCCGCCTAAACGAGTGTCATAGCAGGCGACCCAGGCGGCCGGATGGCATTCATGCACCAGATAGCCATACAACCAGATGGGTCCTTTGCCTTCAATCACCACACCTTGCTTAAAATCAAGATGGGTAGGCAGGTGTAAACCTTTAAGATCCTCTGGGGCAATAATGCCATCGGCAGTCACGATCCGAAAGTGCAAGTGTTGATAGGGAAGCCCGTCGATCGTTTGATGGGGAATGACTTCTAATTGAATGGGGTGCATACACCGTCCGCAGAAGTGAGATGATGCTACTCTAACAGGAGGCTGGAAAGAGCAGCTTCCAAAATAAAGAAATACCGGACAATTGAGAGGTTTCTTTAATGTCCAACATAGTTGTTCATGATGGTGGGGGCGATTCCCAAAGGGAGCGCTTCGCGAATTGCCCTTCTACATTGGACGACCTGCGTCCGAATCTGGAGTTGCTGCGCTGGTTGGCACGAGGGTCGCTCAAACAGAATTTACGACGAGCGATTCGGCTGTGGGTGTGGTTGCGCTGGCTCTATGCGGCCGAGCGAACAATGCCCGATCCGTTTAGCTTTGCTGACTGTCGGGATTTGTTTTTTAGTGCTTCGCATCCCAAAGGGGAACAGGTTCCCGATCGGCATGACCCCAATTGTCCCTGCGATCGCCTCACGGCATCCTGGTTGTTTGACGATCGATGTGGAGTCTCTGAAACTCAATGGCAGCAGGAACTTCAGCAGTATGAAGCAATTCCAAAGCCGGATTTGCAAAAGTTGTTGAACAGCCGACTGTTTGCGGTCACTCGGCGTTCCCTGTCTGCCGACCTCCAAGAGTTAGCCAAACTCGGCTGGTTGCAGTATTCACAACAAGATCGTCCGGAAGACGGTGCGAAGCACCATCGCCACTATCAACGGGTGAGACAGTTTCCTGCTTATCCAGGCGCAAAGCAGGTGCTGAAGTTGTCCGCGACTCAGACGAGCGATTTGTTGCAATTTTTACAACCCGACCTGGAAGCGATCGCCCAAAAACATGCGGGTAATATTAGAGGGATTCAGCGTTTTTTCCTGCATCTGGATTACATTACACCGCCACACAAGGTAGATCGGGTGGAAGATTTGCAAGAAGAACTCCATAAACTCTGGCAGCAAGATCCCGTTCCCCCCTTACATCTGACCTATCAGAGCGCTCGTTATCAAACCACTATCACCCCTATTGTTTATCCTGTTTGCATTTACTATGCCCAACGTTCGGTATACCTCTGTGGTTTCAACCCTGATTTACAGCATCAGTGGTATAACTTTCGCCTCGATCGGATTCAACGCTGTTGTCCTCTTGATTGGACTGATGCCACAATTCCTCCAGCACTGTGCCTTTCTTATCAGAGAGGACTACTTCCAGACCCGTCATATATTCAGATAGAACTCGATCAAGCTTGGGGTTTTGATTTCTATCTTCAACCTCAACAGATGGTGTTGCGCTTTAATCGTGATTTTCACGACCGATATATA
>JAAHGE010000766.1 GCA_010672635.1 Desertifilum sp. SIO1I2
TACTTGCATCGCTTTCTAAGTGCTGAGTGTAAAGTGCTGAGTGCTGAGTAGTGAGTAGGGAAAAGAGTGCTGAGTTAATAATTACCAGGTTTTCCTACTTCTTCTTCCCCCCATCCCCCCATCCCTGACAGGTATAGGTTTATTACCTAGAGCGATTTTACTAGGGTTTCAGCCTTTGTTCTCTTAGACGTTGAGAAGCTAAAACATTGAAAATCTGTTGATTTATTGACAATAGAGTCAGTTAGCTCAACTTTCATTAAAATACCTACACCTGTCAGCCCCCCATCTCCCCATCTCCCCATCTCCCCACCCTCTACTCCGGTAGGCGATATTGACTGACAATCCGCTTGGCGTATTCTGGGACGTGATGCTCTAGCTTTTCGGGGTGGTGGCGTTTAACGTAGAGGTAGTTGCGGGTGAAGTGGGAGTCAATGGAAAACCGGGCGTATTCTAACCCTTTCGGTCCTACCTTCTCAATCACCACCCCCATTAGTTTTGCTGCCCACATGGGGAGAGTGACGCCTTTTTCGTAGGCAGGGATACTTTGTTGTACCGCATTTTTGCGATCGCCCTTGGACATGACTGGCTGAGTTTCAAGCTGAGACATCGCCATATCGAGCATTTCCTGACCGCGATCGTTACGAACCACAATCCACTGCCAGCCAAACGGCGCGCCCATATACCCTACCACCAAATCAGCTAGGGAATTCACATAATCAAAACAACTTAAACAAGAGGGCGCAAACACATCCTTAAGCTCTTTTGTATTTAAGCCAAAGAAGGGTACTTTTTCCACCGAACCATCTTGGTGCTTAAAATGCACCTGAAAATCTTGCATAAACTCATAATGCACCACCGTATCGGGAGACTTGCTTGTGGTTTCTAAAAACTTCTGCAACCCCGCGCGGGTGACATTATCCACGCAAGGCGTCCCCAACACATACAGCTTTTCTAAACCCAACCTTTGTTCAACCGCCCGCAGCGCTTGAATTTGACAGCCAACCCCAATAACTAGCAACCGCTTCATCCCCGATTGCTGTACTTGCTCTAAAATCGACAAATTCGGGGAAAGCGTCGGCTTATTCACCCGCGCCGCTAAAATCTCTTCAGGGGTACGCGCAATTACAGGCATCGGTTGAAAGCGGTCTTCTGCGGTATTTTGGACGCAAACCACCCCTTCCACCTTACCTGATGTCAGCATTTCAATGGCAATGCTACTCACAATTCCCGTCCACTGCGCCCCCTCAATGGGTTGCGTTTTCCGCGCCGCCATCATTTTTTGGTTAACACCGAAGTATAAATCATCCGGGTTCTCCAAATTGCGACTTCTGCCATGTGCCTGTTCTTCGAGTTCCGCAACTTGCTGATGAATAAAGGCACAAGCTTCTTTAACATAGTGAACGTAATAGGTATCGCACAAGCCGCACTCGCTACAGAGTTCTTTTGCAGGGCGGCGACTACCGGGTTTGAGGGCTTTCGCTTTTTGGTGAGGCAGCACAGAAGTCATGGGAGGGATGGTTGGTTCACAATTGGGCCACTGTTGAATCAGGATACCCTACTGTCTCAACTCTAATAAAGTCTGAATTCTTAATCGAGTTTGGCAGGGGGGACAATACGGGTTTGTGTCAGGGCGCGGTTAAGGGTTTGCAGCAGTTGGAAGTCGGCTTCTGGTAAATGATTCCCCGCTAGGGTAGATTGGGGTTTTTCTAGAAATGCAAAGGCTTGGCGAAATTGTTCGCCATCCGCTTTAATAACTGCCTGCATGTGACAGGGAATAATTTGTTGAAAGTTCCATTGTTGCACGCGGTTAACCCAGTCGAGAGTGGCTTGGGGGGCGCGGTTGAGAATCAGGGTTTGCAAAATGGGGGCAACAAATAACCGCCCCTGTCTAGAAAGGGCGTGAAAGGACTGCTGCCAGTTATCTTGCCACTGGAAGGGAAACCAGCCAAAATACGCCTGTTTAGAGCGGTCTGGGGCGGCGAAGGCGTCGCGGATAGATTGGAAGAGGTTGGCAACGTTGAGGGTGCTAGGCGAGAAGTAAAAGGCAAATAAGGAGATTCTTTGCCAGCCCTTGCGGCGGTTTTCGGGGCTATCGAGAACTTTGTGCAGGGCGTCGTCTTTGGCGTGAAACAGGAGGGGATAGGGTTCGAGTTGGATGATTTCGGGGGGTTCGGGGGGGATGGCGAGTACGGAGTCTGTTACAAATAGGGTACGCGATCGCTTGTGGAATAGGGCGACTTCAGCAAAGCGTCCGGGACCGAGTTCGATGGGACCGAGGATGGCATAGTCAAATTCATCGCCAAAGGGGTTTTGACGGCTATCTGTGGGGAGGACGATCGGCGCCCATCCTGTACGG
>JAAHGE010000767.1 GCA_010672635.1 Desertifilum sp. SIO1I2
TATCGATAATCAGCGCCCATCAAAGTTTATTCTCAATAAACCTGTCAATAAGCCGATATCTTTTCGTCGAGCCAAGGGGTAGAAAGCTTGATTTATCAAGCTTTCTACTTGCTCGTCACCCCTTCAGCCCCAGCAGTGCTAGATAATCATTAATACTATAGGTAACTTGGCAGGGCATTTGCTCCGAAACCAGATCGCTGAACTGACCGGAATGGAGGATAACTTGGGCAAACTTGTCTAAACTTTCCTGTTGCTTTTCCGGTGTTTCGTAACCTGCAAGGGAAGGCGCGTAAGTCTGATACACCGCATCCAACGCCTGATACACTTCATAAGCCGGTTGCAGGCTCATATTCCACAGCAGAATTAGAGAACCCCGATCTCGCAGTGCAGAGGCCGCTTTAGCATAACCGACTTCTGGGGAAACCCAATGAAAGGAAGTGGCTGCAAGGATCGCATCAAAATACCCAGGTTCTAGCGTCCACTCTTCAAAGGTGGTATTGATAATTTCTACATTGGGATAAGGTTCGCAGTTCTCTCGCGCCAGTTGGTAAGCATCGGGACTCGGTTCCAAACAGACCATTGAAAACCCGAATTGAGCAAATGAGGGGGTAGCCGTTCCAGGGCCGCAGCCAACCTCTAGAAGCCTTGCACGGTCTGGCAGTTGCGCTAACTCAATCGCACGTTCAACTAACCCTTGCGGATAACGCGGTCTAACGCGGTTATATACCTGTGCAACCGCACTATACCAAGTTTTTCGATCTTCGAGGGGTTGATGGTTATACCAGCTTCTTTCGGCTTGGGATTGGCTCATACGCGATCGCTCTCAGCAGTTTGAAGGGGATAGTGCTAGACAGTATGATGAACGCATCGGGTTCTCTTCAGCAACTATGACGAACCAACCAAAAAGAGTCAGAAACAGACGTAACCCGGCTAACTCAACGAATGAGCGATCGCCTGTCTATTTCCTTTCTTTGGAAGTAGAAGGAGTGCTTTGCTTTAAAGATCGGCAAGTTCTCGATCTTTCTGATGGTAACGGAAAACCAGCCCAGTGGACTGTCATCTTAGGTGATAACGGTGTTGGTAAAACAACCTTGTTACGCTGTTTGGCGGGTATGGAGTTAAAATTCTGGGGTATTGGAGAAGATGCAGAAATCTTTCCTTTGCTGTTTCATTCCTCTGATAATATATTAATGTGGCAAGTGTATGAAGATATAGAATATATTGCACATATTAGTAGCCAAGTAACGTATGGTTTATCTCTATCCTTTTTAAAAGAAACAGATGGTAGTAACGAAAAGAATGAAGTGGCGTTGAAAATCACAAGAATTAATGTGATTCCAGGTTTTGAGTGTGAAATGGATAATTTGGAGCACCAACTTATAGGATTAATATGCTATGGGTACGGGGCAACACGCCGAATGGGTGAGGCATCACTAACAGAAACTTTAAGTTCTGAAAACTCAGCAAGTTTATTTTCTGAAAATATAGCACTCATTGATGCTGAAGAGTGGTTATTGCAAACAGATTATGCTGCTCGATTAGCGTCAGGAGCAATGCGCGATCGCTTTCAAAATCAACTCGATCGAATCATGGAAATCCTCAAATCGATTTTACCCGATGTTGAAGATATTCGGATTGCACTTGCTGATTTAGAAACACCTCGTCCTAGAGCAGAATTTCTAACCCCTTATGGATGGGTTCGCTTGTCTAGTTTAGGCTTGGGATATCGCACAACGATCGCCTGGATGGTGGATTTAGCAGTGCGCCTATTTCAACGTTATCCTGATAGTGAAGACCCTTTAGCTGAACCTGCAATTGTATTAGTAGACGAAATCGATCTACACTTGCATCCCAGGTGGCAACGTAATATTATGAGTTTTTTAACTGAGCGATTTCCAAATACTCAGTTTATTGTGACTGCTCATAGTCCCTTAGTGGTTCAAGCTGCTAAAGATGCTAATATTGTTCTGTTGAGAAGAGAAGGCGATCGCGTCATCATCGATAACGATCCTGAAATTATTGAAAACTGGCGAGTCGATCAAGTTTTAACCAGCGTTTTTGAGCTACCAACAGCTAGACCTGCTAATCTAGATCCATTGCTCAATCGCAGACAAGAGTTATTGTCTAAATCTCTCCTGTCTAAAGCAGACAAGACAGAATTAAAAGAGTTGGAATCTAAAATAGGCTCTTTTCCTACAGCAGAAACACCCGACGATGTCAAAGCAATGGATATCATCAGACGTGCTGCTAAACTTTTAGAAAACTCTGGTACTGGAGAATTGGGTGATTCGGATTCATAAGCCATTAAATCCTCCTAAAAAATTGGCTCAGGATGGCAAAAAGAAACGGAAATCGA
>JAAHGE010000768.1 GCA_010672635.1 Desertifilum sp. SIO1I2
AAAAAGCCGAGGGACTGTTGAAGTGATTGGTGAGTTTTGGCAGTTCTGTCAAGATCCAGCGTAAGGAGGTATTGAAGGAAAATTTCAGTGTTACGATGTAAACCAACACTCCTTAGTTTTAGTAGTTTTTTCTGTCAACCAGGTTTCTAGCTTAACAAAGGGTGGAAATCATGCTAGAAAGTTTAATCCTATACTTTGTGTGTAAAACCAAGGGTCGCATTACAAAGACCCAGTTGGTGAAGTTTTTGTATCTAGCCGATCTTTACTCAGTTAAGTGGACGGGAAAACAGCTCACTGACCTAGATTGGCGCTATTTCAATCATGGTCCTTGGAATCAGGAGATTGATGCTGCTTTAGAGGGCATGGAAGATTTATCTTTTCAGCAGGATGGCAATATTGTTTTAGTTACTGTGAAAGATGAATCACTATTCTCGAATAATTTTGAATTCTCAGAAGGGCTGCAACTGATGTTAGAAAATATCAGAAAAGAATGGGCTGGCTCTGGTGCTGAAAAATTTCAGGAATTAATGAACTATGTTTACTCAACGGCTCCAATGGTGGAAGCGAAGAGTAAGCACATACCACAAGACCAAGCTCCGCTCAACCTTCAGCTAGAGCGAGAGAAGTTGATTGAAGAACTAGGGGTGTAAGGTTTGGCTGGTCAACGTCCTCGCCAGGGTTGGGTTTACATGATTAACCCATACCGGGTATCGCTTAGATGTAGTAGTGGTCACTCACATATTTACGACTTAGATACCCCAGGGGAAATTGAGTGTAAAACCATTTCTTGTACGCTCACGATTAACTCTAGTCGCGTTTTTAGGGGATCTCACCCTTACGTCATTTGGACAAGCGATAAATTTCAGGATCAGTCTGGATATATTCAGACCTTTACGGCAATTCCATTGACCTCCCAAGTTACTTTTTCAGGTTTGCCAACTACCTATCCTATTAACAATTCTGCAAGAAACGGCTTGGAAAAAAAATCTTATGCCTTAGTACATCAGATATGTACGGTAGACGGTAATTGCTTTAAAGATTCTTCTGGTAACTGGTTGCAACGAGAGGGGCAATTAGATAAGAAGGATAAAGACGAGATCGCCAAGCGTTTGAAATTTCTTCTGGATTTTGATAGCTCTCCCGATGAAGATTGGTTTAAGCAAAATGCAAGCCAGGAGCTTGTGCAAAAGATTTATGGTTATCTGTCTGACGCTGAGAAAAGCGCACTGCTAGAAAGCTTAGTAGACAATTTTGAGTAAGTGAGGGGATTATTAAATGCTTGTTTACCCTAAATACGAAATTTATCCAAATACTGGAGAAGATTGAGTGCGAGAAATCCTAGGACACGGGTAATTTATGAGAATCAAAAATATTTTTCGTCTAGCGTGTGAACTTGCACCATAGATTATGGTCAAGCCAAACCAATAAGCAAGCCCTCAAAAACGGGTTTGAGCGATCGCCCGGATCAACAATATCCTCATGCTCGCGGGTAATGCGATTTAATTTGGCATCGATGTGGCGATCGTTCATACATGGCTCTGGTTGAGTTCTTGCTCAAGCGACTCATCCCAGAAAGTAGCTTCTATCTTGTTTCCATCAGGATCGCGCACAAAGCAGCCATAATACGGCTCACTATATTCGGGTCTGCCACCGGGGGCACCTTCGTCTTGACCTCCTGCGGCTAATGCTGCCTCATAGAAGGCATGGACTGCTTCTTTGGTAGGAGCGATAAAACCAATGTGAGCGCCATTACCCACGGTTGCAGGTTGCCCATCGAACGGGATTCCCACCCAAAATTCAGGATACTGTTTGCCATAGGCGATCGCTCCCGGATGCTCCATCAACCGCTTGCAGCCCAACGTCGATAACACAGCGTCATAAAAGGCGATCGCTCGTTCAAAATTATTGGTGCCAATGGAGACGTGCGAGAGAATGCTGGGATTGTTATCCATATCTGAACCCCTTATCAGTTAAAATCCGGTACGTTAGCGATGAACTTCGCGCAATCGACGTTTCAGGAAGCGGCGATCGCTATCCTTACTCAACCTGCTAGGGAAGAAAAAACAGAGCAATGAAGGCGATCGCAATCAGAATTAAACCAAGTCCGATTAAGCTTGAACTGGAAGAAAAACGTCGCAACATGGCTGAGTTATCGCAAAATTAGAATAATGATTATTTAACTACTCTGAACTCGTTGCGGTCAGGTTTTCCCGTTCCCAGGCGATCGTCCGCTGCAATGCTTCCTCTTCAGCGATCGGTTCAATATAGCCTAACTCTTCTCGAAACCGAGTGGTATCGATCGCCAGGTGATAGCGCCACTGCAAATTCATTTGTAAATCA
>JAAHGE010000769.1 GCA_010672635.1 Desertifilum sp. SIO1I2
CGCGAAATTCTGCTCTATATTTGGATCATTCAACCCAATGGGGAAATCGCCTTCCGTTCCGTTGATTTACAACCGTTTTGGCAGAAAATTGACGCTCAAGGGGATGAGGTCAGTAATTTAGGCGATTTGGTGATTGCGGCTCGCGAATCGATGGGTGCAGGCGGACGGGGCATTACTTTTAATGAAGATACAACGGCTGTCGCCAGAGCGCTTGCCCAAATTCAGAGAAACGACCAAAAAAATCAGCAACTCCAACAACTGCACGAAGTTTTAATTCAACCCATTGCCGATCTACTGCCCCAAAATCCAGAGGATCGCGTGACTTTTATTCCCCAGGATTCTCTATTTTTAGTTCCTTTTCCTGCCTTAGTGGATGCGGAGGGCAAACACTTAATTGAAAAGCATACCTTACTCACGTCTCCCTCAATCCAGGTTTTAGAACTTACCCAACAGCAGCGCCAACGGATCGGTACGCCTTCAACACAGGCACTTGTGGTGGGAAATCCCACGATGCCTAGCTTGCGCTTTAGGGTGGATGGCCCTTTGGTACAGCTTTCTAGTTTACCGGGAGCCGAACGAGAAGCTAGAGCGATCGCCCAAATGTTGAATACTCAACCTTTAATAGGGGCTGCTGCCACAGAAGCCGCCGTAATTGAACGCTTACCCCAAGCGGGGATTATTCATCTAGCCACGCATGGTTTGCTCGATAACCTGATGGGTTTCCAAAGTTCGCTAGCGTTTACTCCTGCCGAAAAAAGCGATGGGTTTCTGACAGCACGAGAAATCATCCAATTCAGGCTGAATGCTAATTTGGTAGTGTTGAGTGCTTGCGATACTGGACGGGGGCGAATTAGTGGGGATGGGGTGATTGGTTTATCGCGATCGTTTATTGCCGCCGGCGTGCCTAGCGTGATTGTTTCGTTGTGGAAAGTCCCAGATGAACCGACTTCAGCGCTGATGCAGGCGTTTTACCAAAATCTGCAACAAGACTCGGATAAGGCAAAAGCTCTACGAAATGCGATGCTTTCGACAATGGAGCAATATCCCGATCCTAAAGATTGGGCGGCGTTTACTCTCATTGGTGAAGCGGATTGAAATTTCGCCAGAATTGAACGAGCCAAATTCTGGCGATCTATTCACTTAGTGGAAGGTGGGGGTGTGGCGGATCAGACTCATAAATTCCTGGCGGGTACGGCCATCTTCAGCAAAGACGCCGCGCATGGAACTGGTGACGGTCCAAGAACCCGGTTTTTGTACGCCGCGCATCACCATGCACATATGGGTGGCTTCGACAACAACAGCGACGCCTTGGGGTTTGAGCAAGCCTTGCAGGGCTTCGGCAATTTGATCGGTGAGGCGTTCTTGCACTTGCAGGCGACGGGCGTACATTTCACAAATGCGCGCGACTTTAGACAGTCCGATGACTTTACCGTTAGGAATATACGCGACGTGGGCGCGTCCGAGAATGGGAAGAATGTGGTGTTCGCAGGAACTAAACAGGTCAATATCGCGCACGAGAACCATTTCGTTGGTGTCTTCGTGGAAAACGGCCCCGTTGAGCAGTTCGTCTAGGGATTGGTTATAGCCTTGGGTGAGAAATTTGAGGGCTTTGACGACGCGTTTGGGCGTGTCTCGCAGCCCTTCGCGATCGGGATCTTCACCTAATCCGATTAACAAGGTGCGAACGGCTTGTCTCATTTCTTCGTCTGAGACGCGGGGTGCTGCTTGGGTTCTGAGTGATGCGATCGCTCTATTAGCCGATTCTAGGTTGGCGTTTTGCATGGGTTCGCTATCAGTTAGGGTCAGGTTAAATTTGCCCGATGCTTCTGAGCGCATTGCTCGGTAGGCGTTTCGGGCGTTTTTTCACAACAACGTGAAAACTTGATGGGGATTTAGACAATGCAGTCTTTTAACGCGGCGCGAATCTGTTCTGCATTGAGGTTGCGTCCAATAAAAACTACTTGGTTGCTCGGAGTCGTCGTCCAAGTTTCAGCTTCCATGCTGCATCGTTTGCCGCTGAGTTGGAAAATATGTTTTAGGTCGCTTTCTTGAAACCAGAGAATTCCCTTCGCCCTAAACACATCTGAGGTTAAATTGTCAAGAAAATCCTGAAATTTCTGGATTTCAAAAGGGCGATCGCTTGTAAAGGAAATTGAGATAAATCCATCATTTTCTAAATGGGCAGAATGATGATGGTGATGCTCGTGGTGATGCTCGTGGTGATGCTCGTGGTGATGCTCGTGATGATGCTCATCCGGTTCTTCTAAGAACTGTTCGTAAGCCTCTGGGTCATTATAGGCTACATCTAAAATAATGGGTAAAGGCACCTGTA
>JAAHGE010000077.1 GCA_010672635.1 Desertifilum sp. SIO1I2
TAAAATCTGAAGCTTCTAGGCAAAGATAGAAACAACTGGCAGTTTCCGATCGACAAATTACTGATGGCTTCCACTCCGAGTTCTCCCCCCAAAACCATTGAATATTCAGAGCGTTCCCTCACCAGAGCCAAGCGATCGCTTTCGTGTTCGCCCTTCAAGTTTGCGCTATTTGCCGCCATGCTAACGCGCAGCATTCCCCTTGCAGACCTTGTGGGGACTCAAGGGAGCGAAGCCCAGTATACTCAACGTCCTCTTGCAGAACTTGCAGCCGAGAATGCTTTACTGTGGTTAATACAAGTGGGCGTTCTCCGCCGAGAAGTTGATGGTCAGGGCATTACCGATCGCTTCCGTCTCACTCCCCTAGGGCGTCAGATTATTCAACACTGGCAAGTCCAAAACCAACAAATTCCACCCGCGAGTTGGCGCGATCGCATCTACAATACCCTAACTCGCTGGTTGGCATTTTGGGGCATCGAACCCTAGATTGAAGTATTATCTACTGCCGATCTCAGACCTCGAATCAAGTATTTCTCGCAACACCGGACCAATCAAAAGTCAGTTGCGAGAAACACTTTCCAGTCAATCACCACTCTCTACAACTAGATCGAACAATGAAAGCCATCATGGTTGTCGGAACCACCTCCCACGCTGGGAAGTCCCTACTCTGCGCCGCACTCTGTCGAATTTTGGGGCGTCGGGGATGGCGAGTGACCCCCTTTAAAGGACAGAACATGGCCTTAAACTCCTACGTGACCAACAGTGGCGGAGAAATTGGCTATGCTCAAGCCGTCCAAGCTTGGGCCGCTGGGGTTGCGCCTCGCGTTGAAATGAACCCCATTTTGTTAAAGCCTCAAGGAGACATGACTTCTCAAGTGATCGTCAAAGGGAAAGCCATAGGGCGAACCCGCGCCGCCGATTATTACGAGCAGTATTTTGACATGGGTTGGCAGGCGATTACCGAGTCACTTCAGCGCCTGCGCGAAGAATTCGATCTGATTGTTTGTGAAGGTGCAGGCAGTCCCGCAGAAATTAATCTCAAGCATCGCGACTTAACCAATATGCGGGTTGCGACTTACCTAAATGCCGCCACTATCCTCGTTGTCGATATCGATCGGGGGGGAGCCTTTGCCCATATTATCGGTACCCTAGAGTTGCTAGAACCCAACGAACGAGCCTTAATTAAAGGCATTGTCATTAACAAGTTTCGCGGTCAGCGCAGCCTATTAGAACCGGGGATTCAATGGTTAGAAGAGAGAACCGGGATTCCCGTAATTGGGGTGATTCCCTGGATGGATCAAAATTTCCCCTCAGAAGATTCTCTCGATTTATTTGAGCGACGCCCCAACCGCAATACAGGTGAAATTAACATTGTGGTGATTCGCTTGCCTCGAATTTCCAATTTCACGGACTTCGATCCTCTAGAAGCCGAATCTACCGTGAATTTACAATACATTAGCCCGAAAGATCGCCTCGGCTATCCGGATGCAGTGATTATTCCGGGTTCTAAAACCACCATTGCCGATATGCTGGTTTTGCAGCAAACGGGTATGGCAGAAGCCATCCGAGAATATGTGGCTGCTGGGGGAACCGTTTTGGGGATTTGTGGCGGGTTTCAGATGCTCGGTCAAATGCTAGCCGATCCTGAAGGCGTAGAGGGAGAAGAAGGACGGTTTAAAGGGTTAGATTTACTCCCCATTAAAACCGTAATTGCCGGTCAAAAGATTGCCCGTCAGCGAGTCGTCACTTCAAATTTCCCCCGTGCTGGCTTGCCAGTTGCGGGGTATGAAATTCACCACGGACGCACGACTTTAGTGGAAAGTTCGACTACGCAACCTTTATTTGATGACTCGAATTTAGGGTTGGTGAATGTGAATCAATCGGTGTGGGGAACCTATTTGCACGGTCTTTTTGATAATGGGCCGTGGCGGCGGACTTGGTTAAATCGCTTGCGCCAACAACGCGGGATTGCAGCATTACCTAACGGAATTGCGAACTACCGCGATCAGCGAGAAGCGCTTTTGGATGATTTAGCGCATCAGATTGAGGCTCACTTAGATTTAAAACCCATTCTGGGATAGCGTTGGTTCAAAAAGGGAAGAATAGACCCAATGACTCAAATTACTTTTTTACCGGATCGGGTGACGGTTGAAGCCCAGCCGGGAGAACCCCTACTTGATGTCGCCGAACGAGCTGGAATCACGATTCCCACCGGCTGTTTGATGGGGTCTTGCCACGCTTGCGAGGTGGAGGTGGATGACGAACAAATTATTTGTGCTTGCATTACGGCAGTCCCTAGGGATAAGCAGGCGATGACGATTAATGTGTTTGTCGATCCAACTTGGTAGGCTGGCAGAACTGTCTATCTATTCGGTTGAGGTAGGACTCGGCTTGCTTGTTGCGTTTCCCGACGCTCTACCGAGTTGCTGGAGAGCGCGGGAGAGTGCGCTACAGTTTTACCGGGGGCGACCTAGGGTGGTGATGTAAACGACGGCTTCGTCGGTGGGGATGCCGAGAACTTCGTTCACTTGGTCGTCAAAAAAGCCGCCAATGCCACTGACTCCTAGACCGAGGTGGATGGCTGCGAGGTTCAAACGCTGTCCGAGATGACCGGCATCCATGTGGAGGTAGCGATAAACGCGATCGCCATATTTTTGCACGGCTCTTTTTAAGTCTGCGGTGTGGAATAGCACGGCCCCCGCATCGCGACCTAAATCTTGTCCTAAACAGAGATAATGCAATTCTCTGCGAAAGTTCTTAAATCGAATTTGCCGCAGTTCCTGGGCTTTAGGGGCGTAGTAATAGCACCCTTCATCCAGGCCGCTGACTCCGGAAACTACGAGGAAGGTTTCAATTAAACCCAAATCAAAATAGTCGGGTGTAGCATCTAACCCTTGGGGCAAGTAGCGATGGGGTTGATAGGTGAAGTTGAGTAGAAACTTCAGTTCGTCGAGGGTTAGGTCTGCTCCGGTATAGGCGCGGGTGGAACGACGTTTGAGAATAGTTTGTTCTAAACCTTGGAGATTTTCACCCCAACTGATGGGATCGGTGGCGGTGGAAACTTTTAGACAAAAGGGAAAATTGTACTTATCTTCAAGGGTTGCTTCAGGAAATTCGGCTTGCCACTCGACGACGCTAACTAATTCGCTGGGAATTTGGGTGGCTTGGTGTAAATGATTTAAAAGTTCGCCGTCGGGTATGGCGGGGTATTGGGTTTGGGTACCGGAGGCGAGCGCCGTTCGGTAGGGTTGGGGATGGGTTGGCGACTCGCTTAAGGGAATGACTGCGATCGCGCCCTCCTGTTGCGGGTCGAGATACAATAGCTCATTCACGGCTGAATCGACAAAACCCCCCAACAGATGAGGGCGATAGCCGTTTAAACTGCCTGCTAGCTCTAAATTGCCTAGTAAATGACCCGTATCTAGACAAATCCGCCGATACGCGCGATCTTGGTAGCGCCACGCCGAACGAAAGAAAATCGCCGTTGTCACCAGCGCTAACTGGGTTTGTTCGAGGATGGGGTGCCAAAAGCAAGCGGCTTGCAGGGCAGACCAAACTTCGCTATCCCAAAAATGGACTAAGCAATGGGTTTTGGCTTGATAGTTATATAAACCCGCATTGAGCAGGCGCGTTCCCTGCGAAACGAGATAGACTTCTGCTGGATAAAGACCCCCCGCCGAAGGAACTGCTCTCAGATAAAGGGGATCGCCCATTAAGGTGGGTACCATTGCGGTGACGCCATAGCTACAGAACAGAAAACGCGACAAGCGCATCCACTCTTGCTCAATTGGGCTGTAACTTTGTAGCTCTGAAGAGGCTTTGAGGTAGGGTTTGAGATCGATGAGCGTTCCAATCTTATATTCTTTAAACGGAGTCGGCTGACGATCCCAGTCCAGCCCTTGATTTTTGCTGGCGATGGTTTCTGGGTCGTATTTGGTCCGTTGATGGTAGTGTTGGGCAATTGATGAGCGAATCTCTGACATAGGTTGTTAGTTTCCAGCGTTCTCTGGCAACACTATCGATCTTGACATCCTGAACTGCGAAATAGATTTATTTGGAGGAAATGCTGGGAAGTTCGAGACTCAGGGGACAATAGAAACAGCTTTTTTCATCCTGAGCGGAAAAATGAGCCAGTTATCTTCCGAACAGTTACAAGTTGAATTAGCCGCCCTTCGTCGCGAAGTTGCCCAACTGCAAGCGTTGAAATCTGTACTTGAGGTGCAAGCAGAGTTAACGAATCGCTTGTTTGGTATGGGTAAAGCCGCTACAGGAACGCTGATGCTGAGGGCGATGTTGTTGCAAGCAGTACAAACTGCCAATCAGTTTACAGGGGCTGAGGCGAGCAGTTTGTTTCTTTTGGATGAAAATAGTGTGGTGACTGAAAGCGTTTTGGCTCGTGGTGCAACCATTCGCGAACACAAGCAAAATGCGATTGGTACGGTTCTCGATCGCGGTTTGGCGGGTTGGGTGAGTCGCCATCGACAAACGGCGCTGATTCAAGATACCCAAAGTGACGATCGCTGGATTACGTTGCCCGATCAACCCTATGCGGTGCGTTCGGTGCTGTGCGTTCCATTGCTTAAACGATATCGCTTATTGGGGATTTTGACGCTAATGCATCCTCAACCCAATCATTTCGATCGGGCGTCGGTGGAGATGATGGAACATCTGGCTCCTCACTTGACGTTGGTGCTGGATAATGCCCAGATGGGTTCTCAGATCGATCGCCTGGAGCAACAGTGGCTTGATGAACCTCAGCAGCAGGAACAGAGACACCCAGAACTTTCTCTGATTGGTTTGTACATGATTACGAGCGATATGAAGTTTCTTTATGCCAATGCGCGTCTGGCTGAAATGTTTGGGTATCCTTTTGGAGAGCTAGTGGCGTTGGACTCTGTGGTGGATTTGCTGGTTCCGAAAGACCGCGAGTTCATTACGGAGCAAATTAAACAGTGCTTCCAAGGCCAGATGAATAGTATTGCTTATGCGGTTCAGGGTTTGCCGAAACATGGACAACCGATGGGTGTGGATTTGCAAGGCGAACGAACGAAGTTTTACGGTAAAGCGGTGATGATTGGGACGGTGAAGCTTTTGTAAAAAGGATTGACAATTTTGCGTTCGGGCGATTGCGCTCCGGTAATGCTGATTTGGGTTATAGCTGTACTCGGTAAGGTTAGGACAGACTGAACTGCTCAGAAGATGAGACTCACTCGGTTTTAACTCAGCACACCGCTACTTGGTGTGCAAGCTACAGCACTCAGCACTCAGCACTTTGCTATAGCATTGGGCGATCGCGCTTGAGTCATCGGCGCTTTGGCGCTCTCGATGGCTCGGTTTGCTTGACGCTGCGCGGGTTTCCCAAGGCGATGCACTCCCTTTGAACGCCAACAATGCTTAAAAAAAGCTTAGAAGCGGTAGGCTTTATATTTCGTTACGTTAGCATCGTCAATATGGCATAAGCAAAAATACTTAATATAACACTAACTTTTCAGCCAGGAAGCAATCATGGCTACGGCTTTCAAGATGGAGAAAATTAGCGTAGAAGATCTGCTAGCGCAGTATGCTAGAGGTCAACGAGATTTTGAGCAAGTCGATTTAAGTTTTGCTGACTTGTTTGAAGCAAATTTGCAAGAAATTAATCTCAAAAACAGCAAATTAGTGCAAATTTACCTGCCCTATGGAGACTTGAGTCAGGCGAATTTAGAAGCCACTCAACTTCAGGAGGCTCAACTCAGTAATACGCAACTGTATTACGCAAATTTCGCCCATGCAGATTTACAAAAAGCGAATCTTTCGCGCTGCAATCTGCGCTACGCCAACCTTCGAGGAGCAGACTTATCGGAAGCCAACTTACATGGAGCGGACTTGGCTTATGCAGATTTATCAGATGCCAATTTAAGTTATGCCGATCTGAGCAATGCGAATTTTAAAAAAACAAATTTGACCGGAGCCAAACTCAGCAACGCCAATCTTTTCCGATCGCAAAACGTCGATTTGCTGGATGCTGAATTTGATACCACCACCATTTGGCCAGATGGTCATCGTCAAAGCCCGAACTAGCCAAAGCCCGTTAGATCCCCCTTGCCAATGGAGTAAGCTGCAACAGAGACCATTAAGATAGACCAATTAGCGCGATCGCCTGAACAGCAAAGGGGAAACGATGAACGAACTTACCCTAGAGTGGCAAGAAGGCTCTCAACTCAGACAAGAAATCATCAGCCAACACCAACCTAGCAAGCATCCTGGAACGATTCGCCTCGGACGAGATCCCGCCCAATGTGATATTGTTCTCTCGCACCCCACCGTATCGGGCTTGCATATCGAAATCTTTTTCAGCCCTCAACAAGAGAGCTTCAAAGTCCGCAACCTCCGGGGCGAAAGCAACCCCCCCATGATTGACGGTCAACTGTTGCCCCAAGGAGAACAGTTTCTCTGTGAAGGCAGTACGATTCAATTAGGGCAAATGTTATTAAGGGTGATTGAAATCTCTAGCGGCGTTCCACCCACCGTCATCATGCCCCCCCAAGCTCCCATCAGGTCATCTTCTGCTACACCTGCGATCGCGTCGCCCACAGCCCCCCCAACCTATGGGCTAAAGTGTCCGAACTGCGGTCATATTTCCCCCTTCGAGAGACAAAATCAGCCCTGCGCGAGCTGCGGTCATTTTCTAGTGAATGCGGAAAGCGTCCTGATTCCTCCGAAATAAAAAAATAACAAACCTCACGCCAGAATCGCCGATGTGAGTTTTAAGCATTGGCGATCGCAACCCATACTCTAGAATTTGGCCAGCCATCACAGAAGGATTGGGAGATGCAATCTGAACCTCTACGCTTACGCCTAAGCTGGGAAGATCCAACCACCGGGGAAAGACGAGAACCGCTTCTGACCGTTCCCATCGCCCTAGGACGCGAATTTGCTCGAATGCCTGCGGAGTTGGAAGGGCGGCGAGTGTCGCGAATGGTTTTGAACAGTTTAGAAGTCTCCCGCTATCACCTTCTGATTGACCTAGAACCGAGCGGGTTAATGGTGATTGACCAAAACAGCGGTAACGGCACCTTTGTCAACGGAATGCAGCAGTCTCGTTGCCTATTAGCCAATGGCGATACGCTGCAAGTCGGCCCGTATATTGTCACGATATCTTTTGCGGGAGGGATGGCGGCTTCTTTACCCCCGCCTCGCAGTTCTCAGATTTTCTTCAACCCCGATACCGGCTTACCCGATCCAACACAACCGCCCCTACCGCCAACGCCTGCGGTCAAAAGCTTGTTTCCGCCACCCGCTTTTCAAAACGAATTCGTCAGGATTCAGGATTTGCACGCTACAGGCTTTCCTGTCGAAGAAGTGGACTATGCGGCAGTGGGTGCGGGCTTAGGAAGTTTTGTATGGGTTGATTTATTGCGCCTTGGGGGGGTGAAGCCGTCGCAAATTCGGGCATTGGGTTTAGAGCCGCAACCCTATTCTCGGTATAAGCAACTG
Organism: Desertifilum sp. SIO1I2; assembly: GCA_010672635.1. GTDB lineage: Bacteria > Cyanobacteriota > Cyanobacteriia > Cyanobacteriales > Desertifilaceae > Desertifilum. Next base: position 7,474 of record JAAHGE010000077.1, read on the forward strand.
TGCGAAAATTCCCAGATTCCGCTTTACGAGCGCTTGCGATCGAATTCTGACTCTTGTCCTGATAATATTTGGGGTTGGCCGAGTTATGCGGTGCGAGAAGCTTGGCAAGAGCTGGTGAAGGGGAAATTTGCAGCCAGTTTGCAGCTATTGTGGCGCGTTTTTGCCGAGCCGACCTTTGCCGAAACCTATACGCCGCGTTCGGGGAATGTATTTGCCTCCATCGATCGAGAGGTGAAACGGATTGGTTGGGAGTCCATTTTTGAGTATGGGCGGGTGCGGGCGATTCGCAAGACCGAAGATGGACGATATGCGATCGCCCTCTCTCGCCGTCGCGAAGGTACCGAAACCTCTAATTACGCCTTTTGCCTCGCCCGCTACATTCATTTAGCTACAGGCTATCCCGCCGTGCAGTTTTTACCGGATCTGCAAGCCTATCGCGAAAAAACCGGGGATTATCAATTCGTTGTCAACGCTTACGAACCCCACAATCATATCTACGAACATTTAGAACAGTTTGGCGGAACTGTGATGATTCGGGGTCGAGGCATTGTTGCCTCGCGGGTCGTCCAGCGCATTTATCAAGCCCGCAAGCAGAACGCTCGGATTTCTATCCTTCACCTCATGCGCGGCCCCAACCCCCAAGGAAATCGGTTTGGACGCGCCCAAAGAGTGACCGAAAATCACTATGAATTTCAACCCTTTAATTGGCCGAAAGCTTGCTGGGGAGGAGATTTACGAGAAATGCTCGAAAAAGCCACCCCCCAAGAGCGACAACAATTGTTAGCTGACTGGGGAGGCACCACCACCGCCGATCGCAGCGATTGGCGCAATATCGTCCAAGAAGGTTTAAATCAAGGGTGGTATAGTATCGTATTTGGTAACGTGGAACGCGTGGAACAAGAAGGCAAACGCCCCATTACCTATATTCAACAAAATGACTTTAAAGGCGAATTTCGTCTAGAAGCAGATTTTATTATTGACGCGACTGGATTAGATGCCAAGGTTGAAGTCAATCCCCTGTTACAGGATCTCGTGGCTCGCTATGATTTGCCCTTAAATGCTTTGGGTCGCTTAAGCGTCAGTAACGATTTTGAACTCGTAGAAATGCGAAATCAACAAGGACGCCTATACGCGGCGGGTGCAGCCACTCTTGGCGGCCCCTACGCGGCTGTTGATAGTTTTTTGGGGTTACAGTATGCTGCTCTACGTTCTGTCGATCGTTTAGCCCAGCATCGGGCAATCGGGTTATCTCGATTCAACCTACTTCGCTCGGTCGTGCAGTGGTGGAAATGGGCGATGAATCAATCGCCCTAGGTTGGTTACGCGATCGCGATCGCCTTTTTGAAAAATCATGACTCCTACCCTATTTGGACGCTGGCAAACTCGCTTATTCCTCCTGGCAACCGCAGGCGGAAGCATTACCCTACTCTTTGCCTTGGGCATCATTGGACCAGGTGCTGGAGGCATTTATTTCTGGATTTTAGCCTACGTCGCCTTATTTGGATTAGCGTGGGATGTATTCTATAACTACTTGCAGCAAGGACGGTGGGATAGAGATTGGCCGGCGGCTGTCCAATGGTTAGCCGCCCTTGGAGAAGCGATTTTTCTCCTCCTAGTCATAAAAATTATCGGCTTACCAGGAGTCCCCCGCTGGATGCCCGTCGGTTTATTCTTCCTACACTATGGTTGCGTGTGGCTGGCTGTCTTCCTCGCCTCGCAAAGTTTAATGCGAATCCTCTTTATCCGCTGGCGGTTTAACGGCGGGCGTTGGATTTGAGCAGACTCCCCAGTACAACGCCCTGGCAAGCTCAACTACCCTTTTTTGGCGTGACTCCCTCGATAAATCCGCTCTATCTGTTCGGTCGATAACCGCTGTACGGGATTTAAAACCTCGCTCTGTAGAGGAGTGTTGCTTTCAGCCTCATCCTCTAAATAACCGGCCGGCAGTTCGCAAGCCACAGGGGGAACATTCCCATGTGCAGCATCGGAAATTAAACCCTGTTGGGCGCTATCTAAAAGCTGGCTTTGAGGGTGAACGTAGGAATGCGTTTCCGGATCGTAAGCGAGGATCTCTCCCGTTTCGATCATGTAAATCCAGCCATAAATTTTCAGCTTGTTTTGATACAACTTGGAGTGGATCACCGGATAAGTTTTCAGGTTTTCAATCTGAGTTAAAACGTTTTCCGCGACCGTCACCTCTAAGAGGGCTTCCCCTTCATAGTGGGCATAGTTTTCCTTCACCAAACGGCGGGTTGCTTCAGCATGTCTGAGCCAGTCGTAAACTAAAGGCATCTGCTCTTCTAACTGACCGAGTTGTAACAGACCCTTCATTGCGCCGCAGTGGGAATGACCGCAAACGACAATTTGTTCAATTCCCAAAGCATGAATCGCATACTCAACGGCTGCCCCTTCTCCCCCATTCGCTGCGCCAAAGGGCGGAATAATGTTCCCGGCATTGCGGATAATAAACAATTCTCCGATATCCGTTTGAGTCATCAAGTTGGGATCGATCCGCGAGTCCGAACAGGTGATGAATAATACTCTGGGTTTTTGACCGTGAGCCAATTGTTCAAACAGGTCTCGGTGCGTCGAGTAATAACTCGATCTAAATTGACGCAGACCCGCGATCAGCTTTCGCATATCACCTTTTCCTTCGCAGCAAACGATACTTTATAATTTTCTCGCAAATGGAGCCGTTCTCGATCGGCGGACAGAAATTTAGGTCATCTTCGCCAACTCTCCATCTCAATAGGCTGCTGGCTTGCTACTTCAGGATTTATGGCTTATACCCTCGCCCTAGGTTTACTGAACTTAATCGTTGCTCCAAGAAATTCTCATCAATCTAGCTGCCCGCCGGACTCCTCTTTTGTATTAATCGCTCAAAATGCGATGCAAGGCTAAAAGTAACTCTTCTGAAGTAAAGGGTTTTGCCAAAAATTCTTGAATGCCCACATTGCGAGCAGCAGTAACCAAATTACTGGAAGACAGACCGCTGACTGCGACAACTTTGACCTTAGAATTAATTTTTTGCAACGTGCGGATGGCGATAGGTCCTTCCATTGAAGGCATCATCATATCCATTAACACGACGCTCACTTTGTCTTTATACTGAGCGTACAAGGCTAGGGCTTCTATACCATCGTTGGCGGTGAGTACCTGATAGTTATAGGTTTCTAAGGAAGCTTTTACCACTTCCCGAATAGCGGCTTCATCATCAGCCACTAAGATGAGTTCGCCATTCCCTTTAGGTAACAACTGAGGATTGCCAATGATGGCTTGTTCGCCTTCTAAAGCAGGCAAGTAAATTTTGAATTTTGTTCCTTGTTTCACTTCGCTGTAGACATTCACAAAACCGCCATGACTTTTCACAATGCCCATAACGGTTGACAAGCCTAGTCCTGTGCCTTTACCCGTATCTTTAGTCGTAAAAAATGGCTCAAAAATCCGATCCATAATTTCTGGAGCAATGCCAATGCCTGTATCGGAAATGGTGACAACCACATAATGACCGACTTTTGCCTCCAGGTTCATGTGGACGTAATTTTCGTCTAGCACAATATTTTTGGCTGACAGCGATAATACGCCCCCTTCTGGCATGGCATCGCGAGCATTTAGGCACAAGTTGATCAGGACTTGATGCAGTTGGGTGGCGTCGCCAAATACGGGTAAAAGGTTTTGGGGTAAGTCGGTTTGAATTTCAATAGATTTCGGAAAGGTTTCGCTGGCAACTTGGCTAATTTCCCAAGCGAGATGCTCAAGTTGAATAATGCTATGTTTGCCTTCAATGCCTTTGGCAAAAGACAGGACTTGCTTGACTAAATCTGCGCCTCGTTTAGTGTTGGTTTCAATGACTTTGAGTAACTGCTGCGTGCGCTCGTCTAGGTTGGGAATCTTATAGGGTAATAACTGAGCGACAGCCAGCATTGGGGTTAGGAGATTGTTGAGGTCGTGGGCGATGCCGCTGGCTAGGGTACCAATACTTTCTAGACGTTGGATGCGAAAAAATTGGGCGGCGAGTTGTTTTTGCTCGGTGATATCGGTGTTAACAATTAAAATGGATTGAGGTTGATTTTCGTCATCTCGAACGAGAGTCCAGCGACTTTCTACTATGATTTTTCGACCGGCTTGGGTCAGTTGTTCGAGTTCGCCATACCAATCTCCTTTTTCTAGGACATGTTGTTGAGCTTCTTCGAGTTCTCCTAGGGTTTCTTGATACAGAAAGTTGGCTTCTTTGCCTAAAATTTCGGCAGCCGGGTAGCCGTACAAGCGTTCGGCGGCTTTATTCCAAAAGAGAATTTCACGATCTAGACTTTGCACAAAAATGGCGTCGGTGGCGATGTCTAATAAGGCGGCTTGCTGGCGAATTTGTTCTTCATCTTGCTTGCGTTGGGTGATGTCGCTGGCGATGCCGAGAAAGCCGGTAATTTGTCCTTGGGAGTCTTGCAGGGGGGTGACGGATAGCCGCACGGGAAAGCGAGAACCATCTTTGCGAATATAAGTCCATTCTCCTTCTTCGGGAACGCCGCGACGCGGTTTGGCAATAAATACTTCAAAGCCGGGTTCGATGGGGGTTTGCAGTTCGGCGCTGAGTTGGGCGGCGCGTTCGATGATTTCTTGTCGGTCGTGGATAATAATGGGAGTTTGTTTGCTTACCACTTCTTCGGCGCTGTAGCCCAGTAAGCGTTCGGCGGCAGTGTTGAAGGTATGAATGATGCCGTCGATATTGGTAGAAATGATGGTGTAGTTGGCGGCGTTGAGAATGGTTTGCTGAAGTAGAGTGATTTCGAGTAATTTGGCTTCGGCTTGGCGTCGTTGGGTGATATCGCTAGCGAGGACAATTTCTGCGCGTCGCCCGGAAAAGTTGAGGGAATGGGTGCTAATTTCAACGTCTATTAGGGTGCCATCTTTCTTACGATGACGCCAAATACCCGCTTCACTCATGCCTGGAGGACGGTTGGTAATGGTTTCTACGAGTCGGGGAATCTCTTCTGGGGGACGAATGTCTTTAATGGACATGGAGAGAAATTCTGCTCGCGAGTAGCCATAATGCTGGATGGCGGCTTGGTTGATGGCGAGGAATTGTAAGGTTTCTACGTCGTTTACCCTCACCCCATGTGGGTAAACGACGTAGAAACCTTACAATTCCTCGA
>JAAHGE010000770.1 GCA_010672635.1 Desertifilum sp. SIO1I2
TACATTTCGGCATTCCACCTTTAAAGCGATCGATCGGGTCAGAGTCATGCAGTTGATGCAACAGCATCAAGATTTAGCGCAACAAAAGACACTGCTGCAAGTTCTCAAGATGCGATCGCACAATGATGCCTACTATCAGGTGTGCTACCGCGATGGCGATACTAATATTCGGCATCGGTTGCGGGCATGGCGACCCCATGTAGAAGTCTTATTGCCCTGGAGTTTGCGACAGGAGATTGCTCAAGAAGTTCAGACAGAAGTTCAGTTTTATCAGGGTGAACGATCTGGCTCATAATCTGACTTCTGAGGAGTTTTCTCGCTACAGTAAGGGGCAATTATCAAATGATGAATGTTTTATTGAACGGGCAACTGATGATCGTCACTCTTTGGAGTACGATATTGATATTCCAATGTGTCCGCAACCAACGCCCCTGTTACTTTTGCAACGCCCCATGCTTTCTCCCGAACAGCTTCAGAACGCGATGGAAACCATCGATCGCTTATCCGGCTGGCTAGACGACACTGGACTCAAACAAGCTGCGATCGCCCAGTGGAAGTTTAATGCTTTAGCCGCCATGTACCCGGATTTAAGAGAAGTTACCGAACTCGCCAAACAACTGATTGGCTCTAGTTCGCCGCTACCGGATGCAGGAATGAGCGTCACAGAAGTTGCAAGCCTGTTAACTGAAAGTTTGGAAACCAAAATCAAACCCGAACAAGTCAATCAAGCCTTAGTGACATTGGGTTATCAACAACGAAACGAGCAGAAACGGATTTGGATTTTAACTGAAGCCGGAACGGAACACGGCACTAGCTTACTGGCAACTAGCGGCAACAATAAGTGGCAAGGAACTCAGGTGAAGTGGCACCGTTCGATACTGGCAATTTTAGAAAACTACTTTAGAGAAGAAATCAACTCTACAGGCGATGCGGATGAAAGCGTATTACCTCTAGAGTATACTAGCAGCTCTAATAGCAGCCAACCTCAAAGTAATGCGAGTTCTAAAACTCAATCAAAATCTAAGAAGACTTGGACTATTGCTGAACGAATCAAAGAGTTAAACTTAAAGTCTAATCCCACTCAGATCCAATTGATTCAGGATTTTGCAGATGAACTCTATAAGGAAAAGCATGGGACTCTTCCCTCAAGATTATCGGGCAGGAAAAGTCGAACTTCTAGCTACCCCACGACCGAAGTAGAGTTAATCGATCGAGCGATTGCTATGGTATTTGAGCCTCAGAAAAAAGCAGCCCTGATTAACGCGTGAATCCTCCTGCACCATAATGTTGATGGGGATCGCTCAGTTTTTCCATGCTGACTTTATGGTGCAGGATGCAGCAGGATGACAGGAGTGTTCATCGAATTCAACGATTAACAAGTTAAACCGTACGCTCAAAAATTGTATGTGCAGCTAATCGTTGTTATGAAGCTCACCCCACCTTTTTAGAGGTGGGGGTGTCTATGCTAGAGTACGGCTACCTAAAGCCCACAAATCACACAGATAGGAAACGCTCGGTTGATTTGGGGATATTTTGGAGTCGGATTCTTTGCCGTTCTATGCACCAATCTTTCGATGGCTTGAATCAGCTTGTCGCTGTTCAGGCTACCTAAATCAACCCAATGGGTACAGACAACCGTGACCAAGAACCGACATAAACGGCGGTATTCCTGCACAGTGTTGAGCAGATATTGTCTCTGCTCAGGGGTGGGTGCAATTCGCCATTTGTCGGTTCTGATGGTTTTGGCTGCTGCTTTTTGTGTCATAGTGTCTAGACTGTAGCGCCTAGAGTCCAGTCAGTCTGAGATTGAGGCGCAAGGCAAAGATGATTAGCTCTAGTTTAAGCGATGGCGTTCGGCTAACCCCCACCTGTTTTCGAGGTGGGGGAGTGCGCCTCACATACGTTCAATCACCGAAGCGATCCGTTTCAAGACCTGTAAAGCTTGATAGAGTTCTAGGTTGGAAGTAAACGGTGCAAACACCCGTGAGAGAGCATAGCGTCGGGGGGAACATTGCATCAGTTTTACAAATACAATCTCATCACCATTGGTCATCAAACCAAAACTGGGTTGCTCGGGTTGAGGATTAGCCATTAGGTAAGCTAGCGTTTGAGGTAGAGCCGTCCAGACAGACAACGCCGTTTTCTTAGACTCCAGAGCTACAACCCAAAGCTGGTTGACCAACACTAGTATATCAATGCGCCCTTGTAAGACCTCCTCCCCATCTGAGAGCGTTAATTGTACTGATTCCTCAGCCCGTAGCCGAAAGGGAGGATCGTAGAACCCGGCGATTGTTAGTAGAGGAGATGCAAGTAATAATGTCACCGTTCCA
>JAAHGE010000771.1 GCA_010672635.1 Desertifilum sp. SIO1I2
CGCGCAACACCTGCAAAGCGTACTAGGGATTGGACGCATTGAAGCCACTTCAACCGGGGATATCGATTCGGATTTAACCCTCCGTATTGGCGCAGATTGGTTAAATGTTGTTTCGCAAAATCGGCGATGAATCTTAAGTCTTGGTTTCAACTCCACTGGAAAGGTTACGGACGGTTACTGTTTGTGAGTTTCCTTTTGGCTTGGGTGTGGGTGTTGCTGTTGCAACAACGCGCAATTCCGCGAACTCCCCACTTCTATTAATCTAGGAGTTAAAGCGAAAAACTATAGGAATTTCAATTCAGCAATGGCTCAAATTCACTGGCAGTCCCCCCTTGGCTGTACGATGCTCTGTTTCATGTTCGCAAGTGCTTTTTCGTTACCTGTTGCTTCTGCTTTTCCCATTGCTCAAGCAACTCCCGGTGCAATTACCGAGCAAGTTGGCTTTATTAATACCTGTCGGGAAAGCGGTTCAACCGGACTGACGCTCTATGAGGATGCCGCTTTAACTCGTGCTGCGGGTACGATTCAACCGAATACGGTGGTAACGCTCACGGGATTGGTTGCGCCTGGAATTGCTCAGATTAAATCGCCCGATGTGGGTTGGGTACGCGCCGCGACTTTATCCACCAACTGCGGTACAGAAACGCCTATCACCGATGCAACCTTACCGCCGGATATTGATACCAATCCGATCTATTGCCGTCGCTTGCGGGATTCTACGCGGGATGGTCAAGCGTTTAGCGCTTTAGATCGAGGCTTGATTGCTTATAATACACCCGGATCGGGGATGCAAACTTACTTGGGTTCTCCGGATGGCCCAGCCAGAGCCGCTACGGTACGCATCACCCGAACTCCTCCAGAAACTCAAACCTTTGAGGGCAATACCTGGATTCGCGTTAAATACACGAGCGTTGCCGGAGAAGCGCGGATTGGTTGGGTGACGAATGGCCCTGTGGGCACAAATCGCAATCTCGCCAATTGCTTGCCGGGACAAAATTAAGGCGATCGCCATCGAGTTTCTTTCAATCTAGCTGAGGTAGATTGAAAGAAAATTTTCTAATATATTAAGTCGCGCAGTATTCTCTGAACCACTGCGCTTTATTTTTAGATCGTGTTAATTTTAATACCCGTAAGCTTTGAATTATTAATTTATTCAAACAAACCTTTAAAAACCCCCCAATTATTGGTTTATAATTCTAAAAACTTAAACCCGTAGAGACGGTCTCTAATTTTCTTTTTAGACAGGATTTAACTGTCTAATTGCTGTCGAGTCACAATTTTTCAATCGAAACGATAATAATTGAGCGATCGCCCTCTAGATCGCCGACCTTTGGTACTCTTCAAACTTGATTTTTCCCAAGGTTATCAAATATGGTTGAATTCAAGAAAGTTCTCCGAACCTTTCAAACTAACTTTCCCTACCTGTTAGAAACTAAGTTTCACCTGATGAGGCTTTATCGCAATCAATTTAAAATCCCTTTTGAAAAAGACTTTAACGCTCTTTCTCTCTTTCCTGAGTCTGAGAACTTTGTCTTTTTAGATGTTGGCGCAAATCGCGGTCAAAGTACAGACGCGATCCTGATGACAACGCACAAGGGTCAAATCCACATGTTTGAACCGAATCCTTGGATGTGCGAACGTATTGAAAAGTTGCATGGCAATAATCCTAGAGTCAAGATTCATAAATTTGGCTTAGGTAATACCGCTACAGAAGAACTACTTTACATCCCTTTTTACAAAAAATGGATGTTTGACGGTCTAGCTTCTTTTAACTATCAAGAGGCAAGCGAATGGCTTAAGGATCGAATATACAACTATCAAGAAGAATTGCTGACTCTAGAAAAGTTCAAATGTCAAATTCGACGATTAGATGAATTGAACATCGCTCCGTTTTTTATAAAAATAGATGTTCAAGGCTATGAGTTGCAAGCTTTAAAAGGCGGAGAAACAACGATCCGAACTCACCAACCCGTTTTACTGATAGAATCGCCAGACAAGCGAATTATTAATTACTTGAAAAGCTTTGGCTATCAAATTTATGCCTTTAAGAAGGGTAAATTTATTCCGACTTTCAAGAATAGCCTTAACGCTTTCTTTATGACGGAATCTAAAGCCTCGCTTGTTGAAGCCTATATTGAGCATTCAAGCCCGTCTTCAAGCCCTGAATCTCAACTGCTCATTCCATCCTAAAATCCTCCAATGAAATCAGTTTTGCGCGAACTGCCATCCTAGAGACTGCTTTAGGATGGCTACTTATTGATTAAGCCCTTTCAAATTGCCGCTGAATTTGCGATTATAAGA
>JAAHGE010000772.1 GCA_010672635.1 Desertifilum sp. SIO1I2
TGCTAGCGGCGTTGCGACAATTGATTGCGCTGCCACCATCGACGAAGTTGACTTGGCCAATTTTGGGGGGCATCTTGGCTTTTATACTTCCAGCTAACCATTGATAGGACTAGCGGGATTCCTCCCATCCTTTCTCGCCAAAGTTAGACAATTAAGCGGCGAAGCGTTTCAATTAAAGCATCTTGATTAAACGTTCCTTTGGTTAAATAAGCACTTGCGCCTGCTTCCGCGCCGCGTCGTTTATCTTCATCAGAAGCTAAAGAGGTGACTAAAACCACAGGCAACTCATTGTATTCGGGATGCTGGCGAATTCTGGCGGTTAAAGCAAAGCCGTCTAGGTTGGGCATTTGCACGTCTGAAACGACGGCATCAAAGCGACCCGATCGCAATTTATGATAAGCATCTAAACCATCTACAGCAGCCACCACCTGATATCCCGCCGCTTCTAAAATGCGCTTTTCTTGGGTGCGAGTTGCAATGGAATCTTCTGCTAACAGGACAATCGCCGGGGCTATAGCTGCGGCTTCCGCGACTTGGCTAGCTGCGATCGCGATCGCCGTTTTCTTTTGCACCGATCGAATCATATCCTGGGGATTGAGAACAATGCAAACCTCACCCGTCCCTAAAATCGTTGCCCCTGAAACATTCAATACCCGCTTGAGTAACTGACTTTGGGGTTTAAGGATCACATCTTGTTCGTCAATCAAATCATCCACAATTACCCCCAAGCGGTCTGAACCCACCTGTAAAATAATGCAAGGTAACTGTCCGTTTCGGTAAATCGATTGACTCTCCCCTGGGGGTAAATTGAGCAACTCCACTAAACGCACCACCGAAATTGCCCGATCCTCAAGAGCAATCGTTTCTCGACCTTCAATATAAAAGATATCCCGTTCGGGAACCAGCAGCGAAGTTTGGACAAATTCTACCGGAATCGCATAAGGTCTGCCTTCTACAGCAACAATTAATACAGACACCGTGGCGAGAGTTGTACTCAGTTGAATGCGAAAGTGACAGCCCTGGTTAGGGGTAGATTCAACTTGAATATTTCCCTTGAGGCGTTCCACATTCGTCCGAACCACATCGAGTCCTACCCCGCGTCCTGAAACCTCCGTCACGGCTTGGCGCGTCGAGAAACCGGGGGCAAAAATCAGTGCTTGAATTTGTTGGGGAGTCATCGCGCCCAACTCTTCTTTGCGCCAATTCCCGCGTTTGAGGGCCGTTTGTTGAATTTGTTCGAGATTCAGACCGCGACCATCATCTTGAATTTCGATGAGGATACTATTACCCATCTGATATCCCTTAAGGCGAATTGTTGCAGTGGGTGGTTTATTTAAAGCTTCCCGTTCGGCGGGAGATTCAATCCCATGATCGACCGCATTTCGCAGCATATGCATTAAAGGATCTTTCATTTCCTCTAAAATGCGCTTGTCTGCTTTTGTCTCTCCCCCTTCCAAGATCAAATTCACCTTTTTTCCTTGCTGTTTAGCTAAGTCTCGTACCAGGCGAGGAAATAGATTAAACAGGTTGGATAGCGGTAAAAGACGCAAAGTCCGGATACCCGATTCTAATTCAGAGGCGATCGCTTCGAGTCGGGCGACATCTTCCGAGGCCCGCGTCCGCAAGCGGTTTACTAACTCTCCCAAGGTTTGCAAGCGTTCCTCATGGTGCTGTTGGAAATTTTGCAACTGAGTCAGGTTGGTTTCTAAGGCGAAGCGCGAGTTATGAGTCTGACGACTCCATTCTTCCCAAAGATTAGCCAATTCTTCCAATTCAGCAATATGGTGGGCCATGCGAATTTTAGTGACGGTTAATTCTCCGGCTTGAGTCATTAACGCATCTAGGTTGCGCGTTTCCACCCGAACGCTATCAATGCGATAACTATTTTGAGGGGAGAGAATAGGCTTCTGGGGAACAGACGCAATGCTGGGTTTTTCCACAACCGCCACCGGAGGAGGGGGTATCAGTTCGCCAGAAATCACTTCTGTAGCCGTTTCCTCGACTTTGGGTATGGGTTCAGCAAGACGAGTCGCCTCCACTTGGGGGAGTGCTTCCCCAAAAACCCCTTTTTCCTCCACTTCAGGTGGGGGTTCGGCTGAGGAGGGAGGGTTAGCCCCCATCAGTAAAGCGAGAACGGCGAGAGTATTGACGCCACTGGGTTCGCCCGTGATAGCTTCTTTGACGAGTTGGCGAATGGCATCTAAACCTTGATAAAGGCGATCGCTCATGCCATTCTGCAAAACCGTATCATCTTCTTTAAGCTGGCCCAAAATATGCTCAATCTGA
>JAAHGE010000773.1 GCA_010672635.1 Desertifilum sp. SIO1I2
CATCAAGTGCCACACTATAACAGCACGGTTGTAGTGTGGCCCTTGATGTAACTTAGCTTAATTTTGCAAAAGTTGGGGGATTTAGCTCAAATTTTTGTTTACAGTTCTCAAAACTTTTGTCCTCCACTGATTGAAGTCAGCATTTTCTGAATTTTCGCCTGGAGAGATCCCCGCGCTGGCTTATCCATAGATATCTTTCGACCTCTATCGATATTTAGGGGGGTTAATCTCAATGAAAATTGGGTTCTATGGGTTGGGCTTTGGTTTTAATCCTCCGAAGATGACTTATCAATTTTTGGGGCTTCTTCCAGATTGGGGATAGAGAGGGGAACCCCCTCAACGAGAACCGCTTTCACTAGGGGCGATCGCAAACTCACCCACAAGCTACAGGTTTCCTTCGACAGGGCGAGCGCCACCAGCGTTTCGGGCTGCTGGCAAATCTGTACCCCGAAGCGATACACCTGAGCGCGGTAACGGACATCAAACACTTGCAGGCGGCAAAATAACTCTTTGTTGTAGTACATGCCATCCTGAATATTGCCCTCAAACCAAAATTTGAAAGGAAAAATCTTTTGCTCGTCGATGACCAAAGGTAACACAAGCCGCCTAGACTCCCAGTGTCGAGACTCGATGCTATTGTCCCAAAACAATCTGAAACTGTGCAGTGATTTGACGCGAACGGTCGATCAATGGGTCATAGACATCCTTAAAGTCGATTTTTTCCAGAGTCGCTCGATTGTAACGAATTCATAGCCCCGTTGGCGCAGTTGAGGAATTAATTGTGCTACTGTCGCCGCCACATCTTGTCCCCCGCAAGCGCCATCATGCAATACGATCAGCGAACCGTTAGTGACTTGCTGCAAAACGCGCTGTACCGAAATTTGCACGCCCGGTTGCACCCAATCTTCCGGGACAACGCTCCACATCACCGGACGATAGTTCCACTCTAAAAGCCAATTGAGAATTTGGGGGGTAAAAATCCCATTGGGGGGACGAACGTCGCGGACTTGTTGCTGAACTTGCGCCAAGGGGAGATCGCAGGCGCGTGCGATCGCTCCTTGGGTTTGTTCTAAACTGCGATTGAGTTCGCCATAACTTAAGCGCGTAAACGTGCGATGGCTGTATCCGTGCAAACCTAGCCAGTGACCTTGTTGATAAACCGCCTGGGCAATTTTTGGCGATCGCTCCACGCACATCCCCAGCCAAAAGAAACTTGCAGGTACCCGATGTTCTTCTAAAACTTTAAGTAATTCTGGAGTGTATTGAGAATGGGGGCCGTCATCAAAAGTGAGCGCAATCTCTCGAATTGTCTCATCTCCCGTCCACAGACAATTTTTAAAGGTTGGCTTTAGAACTTTGTACAGAAAAGGATAAACAAGAGCAAACTGCATTTTGGTTACGTGCCAGAAAGGAGGGCATCACAGCATTTTTGCCTAGCCCAAGCTGATTGAATTAATGAAACTAAGATATCGCGTTCGATGGGTTTTACCAAATAACCATCCACCGCAAGGTCAGAATCGGGATCTAACCAACTTGAGGCTTGAAACTCGCTTAACTCCACAATTGTCACCCCGCATAAACCCGCCATTTGTCGCAGTCGGGCAATCAGTTGTGACGAACCTTGTTGCGGGTTTCCCAACAAAATCACTAACGATGGAAAGAGCTGACTAGCTTGTTCTACAGCTTGATCGACTGAGTTAGCGATCGCCACCGTTGCCGCTAAATGGTTCAACGAAGACTGAAGACCATTGAGATCCTCAGTTTCTTGTCCTAATATAAGTACATAATGATCGGCTATCACCACACTTTTGACCCAAACAGTTCCTTGAATTCATAGTCTAACTTGTCACTTTTACAGATAACTCCCGCGCGATCCCGATTGAGGTCAAGCCCTGAATCCCTTTCCCGTCTTTCTCTAAACTCAAAGGCTTCAATTTTTTTTAGCTTTTTTATTTCTAAACCGCTAACCCTTTTAGGGATTGATGTTCGCCTCATCACTTTCTGATTCACTCGTCGTTTCTCCAAGAAATATCTCTAAAAATAAAGGTTTAATTAACAAAGTTCCACAGCAATTTACGTCCTGTCAGAAAGCCAAGCCCAGACTGTATAAATTGCTTCTGCTAAACTGGAGAAAACGCCAAGATTTGCCCTCAAATTACTAATTCTTAACTTTCTTATCAAAACATTGCTATTGAATCGAAAGTTTGCTTTGCTTCAGATGAATTTTCCATCCTTTCCATCAGCCGTACTGAAACATTTCCCCTAATCCCTCGCCGGACTTGTCC
>JAAHGE010000774.1 GCA_010672635.1 Desertifilum sp. SIO1I2
TATGGATTACTTAGAAATTGAGCAGCGGACTATTTTAATTGCTCTCACAGGTTCTTATGGCTATGGGTTAGCGATGCCAGGAATTTCCGATCGAGATTATCGCGGTGTTTTTATTGCGACGCAACCCTATTATTTAGGTTTCTCTAAGATCGAACAGCGCGATCGCGGTTGGGATACTTCGGCGCGTTTATTTCCCTATTTATCCGTCGATACAAGTATCTATGAGTTGAAGAAGTTTTTAGAACTTTGTACCGACAACAACCCTAACATCCTAGAGTTGTTATGGTTTAATCAGTACGAGCATTTAACCGACATGGGTAAAACCTTGGTGGAACACAAGCGCATGTTCTTATCAACCAAGGTTAAACATACTTATGCCGGATATGGATATGCTCAACTCAAAAAGTTAGAATCGCATCGGCGCTGGTTATTAAATCCACCTCAAATTCAACCGACTCCCGCAGATTATGGGTTAACTGAAATTCAACCGCTAACCAAAGATGAGGTGAATGCATTCTTAGAATACTTGTATCTGCTGGTGCGGGATAAAGTCCAGTTTTTAGAACCCGCACAACAACTATATCAATTGCTGACTGCGGAAATTGATTACAAAGGTATCTTTAAGCAATATCCCTTATCCGATGAAGCTTTAGCCTATACCCAGCAACTCACCCAAGCTTCCGATAAGTTTATTCAACGCCTGCAAAAAACGCAGCAATATCAAGCTGCCTTGCGAGAGTACAATGCTTATCAGTCTTGGAAGAAAAATCGCAACCCCGCACGCGCTGCTCTAGAAGCAAAAGTGGGGTATGATGCTAAATTTGCGATGCAAGCGATTCGCTTATTAAGAACGGGGTTAGAAATTCTCGAACATGGCGAACTCATTGTAGATCGTCGCGTGGCTGGCGATGCTGAAGAGTTGCTCGCCATGAAGCGGGGAGAGTACCGTTATGAGGAGATGATGGCGATCGCCAACAGCCTCTATCAGCGTCTAGAGACAGCCTATCCTAACTCTAAACTCCCGCGCAGCGTCGATCGCGATGCCGTCAATCAACTTTGTATAGATTTAGTCACCCGACAAGGCTGGTAAGCTGTTAAAGCGACTTTCCAGCCCGATCTATGCTTGACTCTGTTTCCTCATCTTACGTTGATTCTCTGTTGGTGTATCGCTGCGAGTCGCCGCAACAAGTGGCGGAACTTGCAGCACATCAGGCGCATCGCTATTTACAGCAGGTGCTTCACCAGCAGGGGAATGCAGCGGTTTTGCTGGCGACGGGGAACTCGCAAATTCAGTTTTTAAAAACTTTAATTGACCTGGGGGGCTTGAACTGGTCGCAGATTACTTTGCTTCACCTGGATGAGTATTTGGGCATTGAAGCGCAACATCCGGCGAGTTTCCGTTATTATCTCCGAGAACGAGTAGAAAAGCAAGTCCGCCCCAAGATATTCCACTACATTGAAGGGGATGCACTGCAACCGCTGCAAGAGTGCGATCGCTATACCCAACTCCTCAAAGCGCAACCTATCGATCTCTGTTGTCTGGGATTAGGCGAAAATGGACATTTAGCCTTCAACGATCCGGATGTTGCAGACTTCCAAGATCCCCATAGCCTAAAATTAGTTAAACTTGATACCATCACCCGACAGCAGCAAGTCAAAACGGGTCTATTTTCCGAATTAGAGAAAGTCCCCCAGTATGCTTTTACCGTCACCTTACCGCTGATTTGCTCGGCTCGGAAAATTCTCTGTTTAGCACCAGAACTTCGCAAAGCGAAAGCAGTTCAAGGCTTGCTAACAGGTGAAATTACTCCTCAACTTCCTGCTTCTATTTTACGCCAGCATCCCCAAGCCAGTTTGTTTTTAGATCGAGACTCTGCTGGCTTCTCCCCCTCTTAGAATCGATTCTTGTGCATTTTTATAATAATGTTCAATCTGGAAAAGCTAAATTCTACCTCTGGAAGGATTTGATTTTTCCAGGCTTCACCTCTCTTGGTAGAGCGTGACTCCGATTTTTTTATTTAAACTTCTAAGTAACTCAAAGAATTCAAACCTTAAAGTCGAAAGAAATATGCAAACCTCTTTGAGTTTAAGCTTACTTTTTAATTGAAAATAAGGAGTTCCAAATGATGGGACAAATGTGCTGGCTTGCCCCTCAAGGAGGCAATGGATACAAAATCTTACATCTAAGATTACAACACCATCAACCCTGGCGACCTTATACTAGCTTTTCTCATCTCAGCGTTCCCGATTATCGCATTCCTGGTGGTTCTAAAGGTTGGGCAACT
>JAAHGE010000775.1 GCA_010672635.1 Desertifilum sp. SIO1I2
AGAACATGGATACCCAACCCCTGTATTCCTACGATTCCCTAAAATTGGTTCTATTTAGCGGTAAGGGAGGCGTGGGTAAAACCACGATTTCGAGTGCGTTTGCGCGCTTCTGGGGACATCGGTTTCCCCAGGAGAGGATTTTACTGCTTTCGACCGATCCAGCGCATTCGTTAGGTGATGTTTTGTTAACACCTGTTAGCGATCGCCCTCAGCCCCAAAGCGATCTTCCTAATTTAAGCATCCGCGCCCTCGATGCTCAAGAACTCTTGCAGAAATTTAAACAACGCTATGGCGACGTTTTACAACTATTGGTCGAACGCGGAAGTTTTGCAACAGCCGAAGATTTAGCCCCTGTTTGGGAGTTAAACTGGCCGGGACTTGATGAGTTAATGGGGATTTTAGAAATTCAGCGGCTTTTAAACGAAAATGAGGTAGATCGGGTCGTGGTCGATATGGCCCCTTCAGGTCATGCTTTAAACTTATTGGGGTTGATGGATTTTTTGGATAATTTCTTAGCCGCGCTAGATTTATTTCAAGAAAAACATCGCGCCATGAGTCAGGCGTTTACAGGTCGTTATAACGCCGATGAAGTTGACCAATTTTTAAAAGAAATGCAAGCTGATTTAATCGCCGGACGCCAACTCTTGCAAGACGCAACCCGCACGCACTGCTTAGTTGCAAGTATTGCTGAACCGATGAGTTATGCAGAAACAGCGCGATTTTTAGGGTCTTTGCAGGATTTAAATATTCATGCAGGCGGCATTTTCGTCAATCGGATTGTGAAGTGGGAAGACTCGCCGCAAATGGGCGATCGCTATCACGAACAACAACAAATTCTAGACCACCTGCAAGCGATTGCTCAACCCCTACCGCTGTTTTTGCTTCCCCAAGTTCCCGAAGAACCCCTAGGCGGAACCGCACTTGACCTATTATTAGCTCAAATTCGTCCCTCAGAAGGCGAACCGACTGCACCCGTTGTCCCCGCCATTCAATGGCCCGATCGGATTTTACCCAGCTTAAGCGATTTTTTGAGCGAAGGACGCCAACTCATCATCGTGGGTGGGAAAGGGGGAGTGGGGAAAAGTACCATCGCCGCCGCGATCGCTTTTGCAATGGCCCATCATCATCCAGACTCTAAAATACGAGTAGTCTCGATCGATCCGGCCCATTCCCTAGGCGATGCATTCGGATTAAGCTTAGGTCACGAACCTCAGCAAATTCTCCCAAACTTAACCGGAGTCGAGATTAATTCAGAAATCCTGTTAGAACAATTTCGCGAAGATTACCTTTGGGAACTCGCCGAAATGATTAGCGGCGATCGCACTGACCCAGACAATACCCTACAGTTACTTTACGGCCCGGAAGCTTGGCGCAAAATCGTCGCGCAATCTCTTCCTGGGATTGATGAAATCTTATCCCTACTTGCCGTTATCGATCTCTTAGAGCAAAACACTGAAGACTTAATTATCCTCGATACCGCCCCAACCGGGCATCTGCTACGCTTTTTAGAAATGCCAAACGCCCTAGCCGACTGGTTAGGCTGGATTTTTAAATTGTGGATCAAATATCAAGATGTTTTAGGTCGAACCGAATTTATGGGACGCCTGCGAACCCTGCGCCAGCGCGTCGTCAAAGCTGAGAAAAAACTCAAAGACCCCCAACACACCGAGTTTATTGGCGTCATCCAAAAAGGAACCGCCACTCTCGCCGAACAAGTCCGTTTAAGCGAGTCCCTAGCCGAAATGGGCATCAATCAGCGCTATCTCGTCTACAATCGCTTTGAGCCTAGAGAACCCTTAACAGAGGTGAAAGCTAGAGAAACCCTCACCCATCACACCCTCGTTCATCTCCCTAATTTACCCCGTTCCATAGAACCCCTAGAAAGGATTAAAGGTGCAGCTAGTTTGCTGTTCTAGAAGAGGGTGGGGAGATGGGGGGATGGGGAGATGGGGGGAAGAAGGGAGTTAGGAGTTTGTAGAAGATTTCGGCTTTGTCTTGGAAGCCAAAAGCTTGTGGCTTGGCGTACAAGCTATGAGATTCGATCGTTAAAGAGACTTAATTGTGGGTAGGATAGGTAGAGCCTCAGTGGGGATAGCTTGCATACAGCGCATAACTTATCAAACCGTTGTTACTGTTGGGTTTTGTACCTCAACTTAACCTACGAGTGCTAACTCTTTTCCCCCCACCTCCCCATCTCCCCATCCCCCCACCCTCTTAATGAACGGACTGTGCGGCTAACCAAGCAGTTGTCCAGGCGCTTTGGAAGTTGAAACCTCCGGT
>JAAHGE010000776.1 GCA_010672635.1 Desertifilum sp. SIO1I2
CATCGCACTCTGCAACAGGGAAAATAATAGCCTGAACTCATCTCACCCGATCTGTGTCACCCGACTGGGTGAGGTGAAACTGCGATTTAGGGTGTAGTATATTGGTAGCACATGAAGCTTCATTTGGCTGTGGGTACAGCAAATGAACAAAATTAACCTATTTTATGTTGACCATTACTGTACGCCCTTATGCGGGCGCAAAAGATTTAGAGCCGATCGCAAACCTATTCAATCTCTGCGATACGGCAGATCGGTTTGACAATTGGACAACCGTTACAGAACTTCAAGAAGATTTTACAGAGCCTAGCTTCGATCCACAGCGCGATACCCGAATTTGGGAAAATTCAGAAGGTGAGTTGATTGCTTTTGCTTCCCTGTGGATTTCTGAGGCAACTCAAGACAATATTGTGGATGGATACCTCTGGTTCCGGGTGCATCCCGCGATACGAAAAAGCGATTGCACCCATGAGGCGATCGCCTGGGCCGAAAAACGACTGCGAGAAGTTGCAATTTCGCGTCATGTGCAAGTTAACTTGCGAGTCAGTCTGCGTTCCACCCAACAAGACTTACAAGCAATACTACAATCTTGTGGTTTAAGGTGCGATCGCTATTTCTATCGCATGGCGCGATCGCTTCTCCTACCCATCCCCCAACCCCAACTTCCCCAAGGCTTTACCCTGCGTGCCGTTCGGGGAGAATCAGAAATTGAAGCTTGGGTCGAATTATTTAACGAATCATTTATCGATCACTGGAACCACCACCCCTTAACGGTAGAACGCTGGCAGCCAGAATTGCGATCGCTGCATTACAGACCCGAACTCGATCTCGTCGCCGTTGCAGATAACGGTACCCTCGCCGCCTTCTGTCATTGCACCCTCTATCCCGAACACAACCAAGCCAAAGGACGTAAGGAAGGTTGGATCGGTGAGTTAGGCACCCGTCGCGGCTTCCGCAAACGCGGTTTAGGACGAGCCATGTTGCTTGCTGGAATGCACCAACTCAAAGCAGTTGGAATGGATACAGCACTATTAGGCGTAGACACTGCTAACCCCTCCGGTGCATTAAAACTCTACGAGTCTGTCGGCTTCTCTCCAGTCCTCACTCATCACATCTTTGTTAAAACCTTGTAAAGCAACCTGGGAAAGGATTTCCAACCCTGTTAACAGACTATAGCTGTACTCAGTAAGGTTAGGACAGACTGAACTGCTCAAAAGATGAGACTCACTCGGTTTTAACTCAGCACTTTGCTATAAGTTGCAGTTGCAAACCCCCAGTTTTCCAGGAATTCCAAAAAACTTGAACTGAGAGGTTGACACCTTTGTAGTACGCGTGTAGTATATAGAAGTGGCAAGCAAAACAACCTTTTGTTCGCCACTTCTGTACCTGGAAAACTGAATAATCTATCTCTTTAGCCAAACCGTTTTCGATTGGGATTTGCATCCAATGTTATTACTTTATCTGCGGCTGTTGAGTCAACCCAAACCTCTACCAGAGCCAACAAATGGGAACTCGCAGCCTACTCAGTCTGAAATTAATCCTCAAACCCGTATCCATTCAGGGATAACCAAAGCGATTGAAGATATTTATCAGGCCGAGAAAAACTTTTTGTTAGAACGGCGTTTATTTTTGTAGAAATCACCAGCTATTCTACCTTGCTGGTCATTTCTCAACGCCTATTTTCCTGTCTATCTCAAGAAATTAGGAGGTGCCAGCATGGTGCATATTCGTTTTGAAGGTCGTTCTTTGGACGTTACAGAAAACCAAATTGGCGTCACTGCAAATATGAACGATACCGCCATTAAAGAACGCGTTGCGCGTCACTTGGATGTCGGAGGCGATCGCCTTAACTTCTACGTTATCGATCGCCGTCCAAGTGGAGACTTGATCGTCAGACCCGAAGCCGTTTATGGCTAAGGGTTGAGTAAGCGCGATTCGCACCCTTACCCTAGAAGCTTACAAACGGTAAGAGCATTCGATTGAAACTCGAAATGTCAAAGGTTCAACTCCTTTCTCCCCGACCTTTTCGGGGAGTAGCTCAGTGAAATATAGCTTCTCAAACTTGTGCGATCGCCCCCATTTTTCTTAACAACCTATACAGAAACCCTAAACTTCCGCGCCCCAACAATTACAGCTTACATACACCCGCATGAAAATGCTTGTAGGTTCGACTCCTGCCATCGCCATGTAGAGGCGATGTAGCCTAAATGGTAAAGGCAACTGTATTCACAAGCTGCAATAACTCGTGCGGAAACTAAAACTAACTCACTGTTTCTTTA
>JAAHGE010000777.1 GCA_010672635.1 Desertifilum sp. SIO1I2
CTGAAGGGGTGACGAGCAAGTAGAAAGCTTGATAAATCAAGCTTTCTACCCCTTGGCTCGACGAAAAGATATCGGCTTATTGACAGGTTTATTGAGAATAAACTTTGATGGGCGCTGATTATCGATAATAATAATCATTCCGGGAGAGGGGAGGGAGGGCAAGGTAGACCTTGCCCTCCCTCCATACTTTTTTAGAATCCCGCTCAAACTTTTATGGTAAAAAAGAGCGGTTCGTTGTTTTTAACAAGACCGCTCACACAAAAAATGCTTCCTGAATTGTATCTCACAAGCCTTCATAGCCAACTGAGTGCATCTCAATTGCTGACCTTAGAAATGCTGGTATGGCTATTGCAATTCCATAAACAGGTACGAATTGAAAGATTAGCAGCATGTTTGCCTTTGCCTATCCTCTATGAAAGTCGTCGCCGCCATGTACAAAGGTTTTTGATTTTACCGCAACTGAGTATTCCTTTATTGTGGTTTCCTCTAATTAAGAGTCTTCTTTTAACTCAAATTAAGCCCGGAACCCAGGTGATCCTGCCTTTAGATAGAACTCAATGGAAGCAAAACAATTTGTTGGTCGTCAGTGTAATTTGGGATAAGCGAGCTTGGCCAGTGTATTGGCAGTTTATGGAACACACTGGCAATAGCAACTTAGCTACTCAGCAAGCCCTGTTACGTCCCGTGTTACGCCTGTTCAAGAATTATGAAATTGTCGTGGTTGGGGACAGGGAGTTTCGCTCGGTTGAGCTAGCCTATTGGCTCAAGCAGAAGAAGGTATACTTTGCGCTACGTCAGAAGCAGGGGAATTATATTAAGCGCAAGGGTCAAGACTACCAAAAATTGAGTGAGCTGGGTTTAGTCCCAGGTATGAAGTTGTTTTTGACAGGAGTCAAGTTCACGAAAAAAAAGGATTTGGTCAGTTTTCTCTTGCCGCTTACTGGAAGCGAAAGTACCGAGGTAAAGGTTCAGATGAGGGATGGTTTATCCTCACGAACTTAAAGAGTTTAGAAGCGGCGCTAAAGGTTTATCAAGCGCGTAGTGGTATTGAAGCGATGTTTAAGGATTGTAAAAGTGGCGGTTACAATTTAGAAGATTCAAAAGCTTCTGTTGAACGGTTGACTAGCTTAGTTCTTTTAATAGCACTTGCTTATACTTGTGCCGGATTACGAGGTCAATCGATTAAGTCCAAAAGACAGCAAAAATATATAGGTCGTTTGAAAGAATTGAAAAGGATGAATCGACGGCACAGCAATTTTTGGATAGGTTTGTACGGGCAGATGTGGATTGCTGCTCTAGAATCCTGTAGCGATTGGGTGAGGAATTTAATGATGATTCGACCGAATAAGCGCAGCTTTTTTCAAAGAGGTTTAAAGGCGATGGCTCTGATTCAAGCCGATTTCTAATTTTCCTTTTTTTGAAGAGGAAAAAAAGTCAATCTGGGTGGGCGAGGTATACCTTGCCCACCCTCCCCTCGTCGATGATTATCATTATTAAGAACAGGCCGCTCAATTCCTCATTCGCAACAAGCCTGTCAATAAGCTGATATCTTTGTGTAGGTCAATGGGCTAGAACACTTGTTTTATCAAGCCTTCAGTTCACTCGTCACCCCTTCAGCTGTTTAATGTTTTGCGAACCGTAAATGAGAGCCTGCAAACTATTCAAACTCTTCAAGACGCAATAGAGGGCGAACAGGCACCTGCCACTCAACCCATTCCATCAGGAGCAGGATCGCGTCATTCAGCCCCACGAATAAGACAGCAACCCTCTCCCCAGGCTTCTCCCCAAGCTGTTAGCGAGGATTTGCATCAGACTTTGAGCCGGAGAAGTCATGAAACCCATGATGAATGGTACAGCAGAATTGACCCCCTGATTCTGCGTATGCCAGGCAAACAATACCGTGCCTGGAAGGCAACCTTGCCAACTGAAGATAGGGAAGCATTTGATGCAATTACGCGACAACGCAATCATGAAGCAAGAGAGCAGTTTAATCGAATGTTACCTTTGGCGATTGAAGAGGCTCTCACTAAGCCTCGTCGAGAAGTAAACCACCGGCAAGGAATGAGCGATACTGAATGGGCTTGCTACATTGATCCTAGTTGTGGGCGTTGACCGAAATTTCTGGTGTTCCACTGATGCAGCTCATCTTTCTTGAGTTGGTAGATGACGGGGAAAGAGGAATCGGACATTTGAGCATCTGACCGCACCGTGTATCCCATCTTCCTCGAAAAAATCGCTCTCCAATTTGCGCTCTTTGCGAATCGCCGCTAGA
>JAAHGE010000778.1 GCA_010672635.1 Desertifilum sp. SIO1I2
CTCCTGGAACGAGGGGACGCTATCAAGAACGCGAACAAGACCTGGAAAACCCAGAAAAATGGGGTTACGGTCAGCATATCTTTGAACCCATCAAACAGGGTAGCGCGCAGTATCAGTGGTTAACCCAGGAATTACAGCGACCGGAGTTTCAGCAAGCCAAGTATAAAATAGTCATGTTTCACCATCCGCCTCATACTCTAGGCGATAACATTGTCCCGGCTTATACCGATCCGGTGCAAATTCAAGAACGCGATGCCACTGGGGAAATTACGCAAATTCGCTACGAATATCCCAAAGAAGCGGACTATATTATTCGCGATCTCGTACCTTTACTGGAACGCGCGGGCGTTCAGTTCGTCTTATATGGTCATTCCCACTTATGGAATCGGTTCATGAGTCCTCAAGGAATGCACTTTTTGGAAACTTCAAATGTTGGAAATACTTACGGCGCAGCCTGGAACGAGCAAAAACGCCCCGTTCCAACCGGGTACCGAGAGGAATATGTGGCGGTTGGCGATCCCAATGGCTTAATGCCGATTGTACCCACTCTCTCTCCTCTGAAAGATTCAAACGGAGAACCCTTACCTTATATTGCTAGTAACGAGATTACAGCGTTCAGTATCTTGGATACAGTAACGGGCATTGTGAGCAGTTACTATTTTGATACAAAACGACCGAACTCTGTGCCTATTGCGTTTGATGAGTTTGCGATCGCGCCTTAGAAGTCTTGCCTAGAAAGGCTTTGACTCCTCATTCTCCAGGTAGAGATCGATGAATTAACGCGAATACACCTCTAGGTGGATTCAATAAACTCAAAAATAATTAAAATTTCTTGAAGTACCTCTTCATAAACCCTTCATAGGGTGCAAGCCATGCTTTACAATATCAGAGAAATTGTCAACCAAGCTCTCCACACCGGCTATCTAACCTTAGAGGCTGAAGAACAACTGCGATTTTTGCTCAGAAGCAAATACAGTTGGGAAGACTTAAACGCCTTTATGAGCTTGCAACAAGCGGCGATGTCGGGTCAAGTGAGGCAAGAATCGCGAGAAATGCGAATCCTGCAACAACAAGCTTACTCGACCTCGAATGCCAGCTAGTGTAACCTTGCCAGTGTGGATGTTTTTGATTAGCACTACCTTTAAGCGGGTCGATCGGGGGCAGGAAGCAAAAGCCGACTCAAAATCCGTTTATCAAAGAATCAGAACTGACAGCTTAAAGCTGCCAATGTCTAAAGGAGAGGGCATCTGATTCGATTGGCGTTAGAGCAAACGGACTAACATTCAAAGGGGACAGTGCCATTCAACCTAGAATGTTATGTCGCTCAGAGCGTTTAACCTCGACTAGAATTAAGAGCTATAAATTATAGGGTTAAGTTGTCGAACACTTCCCGCAAGACCTTAGCAGAATGGGTAAGTTGTTCGCGTTCGGTATCGCTGAGAGTGAGATTGACGGTTTTCAGGATACCCCTTTCATTCACCACCCTAGGTAGGCTTAAACATACGTCATCAATACCGTAAAGTCCGCTGACAATGCTACTCACAGTAAAAATCCGTTCTTGCGATCGCAAAATCGCCTTGACGATTTCTGTCACCGCTAAACCGATGGCATAGGAAGTATAACCCTTGCGCTGAATAATTTCGTACGCTGCATTTTTGACTTGCCAGAAAAGTTCCTGCAACTGCGGATCGT
Source organism: Desertifilum sp. SIO1I2 (assembly GCA_010672635.1). GTDB lineage: Bacteria > Cyanobacteriota > Cyanobacteriia > Cyanobacteriales > Desertifilaceae > Desertifilum. Next base: position 1,693 of record JAAHGE010000778.1, read on the forward strand.
CCGCAGAAGGACTTCCCTCCCATCCGCCATCGCACAGATACATCCCAGAAATATTTACCTTACTCCAAACCGCAACCTCACTATCCCCATGTTCGCCAATAATATAGGCGTGAACGCTGCGGGGATCGATATCTAACTTCGCCGCTAGCAGGGTGCGAAAGCGCGCGGTATCGAGAACCGTACCCGAACCAATGACCCTAGAACTGGGAAACCCCGATAGTTTTAACGACACATAGGTCATAATATCCACGGGATTGGTAACAATCAGCAAAATTGCATCGGGACAGTATTGTACGATATCTGCAATCAGGTTTTTGAAAATCTTGACATTGCGTTCTACCAGATCTAAGCGCGTTTCTCCAGGTTTTTGGTTTGCGCCAGCGGTGATGATAATGATATCTGCATCTCGTCCCGCATCTGCAACCGTACCCGCCTTGACATCTGTGGGGTTAATTAAAGGAACGCCATGTCTAAGATCCATGACTTCCCCTTCAGCGCGATCGCTCTGGATGTCCTGTAAAATCAGTTCATCAAAGCAGTCTTGAATTAACAAAGAATAAGCGCAAGCCATTCCCGCA
>JAAHGE010000779.1 GCA_010672635.1 Desertifilum sp. SIO1I2
GAGCGCGAGCAGCAGCGAAGGAAGCAGTCTCATCGAGGTTCTCCGGTACGCGGCGGGATGCCGTGGACGGAAACCTTAGTGGTTCCGGCTGCGGTGTGGCCAACTCGCCATATTCTAAAACGTCTTCAGAACCGTATCGACTGATAAAGACTGCTTTCATCGGGTTTCCCTCGTTTTGACTTCGTTATAGCGGTTTAGAGCGAACAGGGGAAGGTTTATGGGATTTTATTTGGGGATTGATTTTGGCACATCCGGTGCTAGAGCGATTGTAATTGATGCCAAACGCCAAATTCAGGCAGAACGCCAGCTTGAGTTTACCGAGAGTAGCGATTGGAGTCAGTGCTGGCAAACCACATTATTTCAATTAATCGAGCAAATTCCGGTATCGTTGCGTCGAGAACTGAGCGCGATCGCCCTTAACGGGACTTCCTCTACGGTACTGCTGTGCGATCGCTCTGGCAACCCCATCACCCCACCCCTACTGTATAACGATTCGCGAGGTCGAGAGATTCTAGAAGAGATTCGCGCCGTTGCACCGCCGCAACATATTACACTGAGCGCTACCTCCAGTTTGGCTAAATTGCGCTGGTGGTATCATCATCTCCCCGTCTCCGATACCCCCTTATACTTTCTTCACCAAGCCGACTGGCTCGCCTTCCAACTCCACGGCAAAATTGGGATTAGCGACTATCACAATGCCCTCAAGCTGGGTTACGATGTCGAAAACTTGGGGTATCCCGATTGGTTAGAACCCCTGAGTGTACCGTTTCAACTCCCTCAAATTCTGGCACCGGGAACGCCAATTGGGGAAATTTTACCCCAGGTGCGCGATCGCTTCCATTTCCCCCCAGATTGTCTCGTCTGTGCGGGAACCACCGATAGTATTGCAGCTTTTCTAGCTAGCGGTGCCACTTCCCCCGGAGAAGCCGTTACCTCGTTGGGTTCTACCCTGGCTATCAAACTCCTCAGCCAAACCAGAATTGATGAAGCCGCTTCTGGAATATACAGCCATCGCCTCGGAAACCTATGGTTAGTCGGAGGCGCATCGAATACAGGCGGTGCAGTTTTGCGCCATTTTTTCAGCGATGCAGAATTAGCTGAACTCAGCCAACAGATTAATCCAGAGCAACCCAGTTCCCTCAATTATTATCCCCTATTACAACCGGGCGATCGCTTTCCCATTAACGACCCCAACTTACCCCCTCGTTTAGAACCCCGTCCCAATAATCCCGTAGACTTTTTACAGGGCCTACTTGAAGGGATAGCCCGGATTGAAGCATTAGGCTACCAACGCTTGCAAGCATTAGGCGCAACTCCCCTAACGCGAGTCTATACGGCGGGAGGCGGCGCGAAAAATTTAACCTGGATGAGGATGCGCGATCGCTATCTTAACGTCCCCGTCATCCCCTCACCCCAAACCGAAGCCGCCTATGGTAGCGCCTTACTCAGTTATGGAAATTTCTCTTAACGCTTCTAAGCAAGCTAATTCTTCTATACCCGATAAAATTAACTGACTAAAGAATGCAAGCACTTTATGCAACCCAAGCACCCCCTCTTACAGAAATGTCTGACGCAGCTTGAAGCCTTACCTCACTTAGCCGTAAAAATTGAAGTGAAGGAGATGCCTTATGTTAGCAAAAACGTTATGGCAGATGGATTAATGAGTGTGGGTACTGCTCAAGGATCGGTTAATTATGTAGTTGAAATCAAATCCAGTGTCACTAGAGAAAGTCTAAGATCGGTCTTAGGCTATTTCAACGAATTAAAGCAAAGATTAGACAATAATTATGCTCCCCTATTGATTGCAGAAAAACTGTCTTCCTCAGTAGTCAATCAACTCGTTCAAGCAAATATAGAATTTCTTGATTCGACAGGCAACTTTTATCTAAATAGCCCAGGTCTATATCTTTTGACTTCTAATACTCTATTAGCAAAAGATAAGCCTAATCAATCTCTAGATATTACCGCAGGAACCCTACAAACGATGTATGGGATACTGCAAAGTCAATCAACTATTATTTCTAAAGCTTTTGTGGGAGAACTGGCTGAGATTTCAGGGGTATCATTAAAAACGGTTGAATCATCTCTCGAACGCTTGTATCAACTCAGGTATTTACAGCGACAACCTGGTGGGGGTTATAGGCTAGTAGATGACATCAAGTTTTTAGAACGTTGGGAACTAGGATATATTGAAACCCTAAGACCTAAGCTACTATTAGGAACTTATACGCCAATTTTAGGACAAAGTTTTTTCGAT
>JAAHGE010000078.1 GCA_010672635.1 Desertifilum sp. SIO1I2
TGGGGACGCCATTCGCTAGGATTTCCCCTAACTCAGACAATGCCACCCCCCGTTTATGAGGTCTTTCTCAAGGGGCTAGAAGCAGAACTAGCAAGTGTTAATCTCGATTTACCTCATTCAGAAACTGTGGCGCGTCCAGACGTGGCTAAACTGGAAATTCAGGCGCGTTATGGCAGCCAAGTTAAAAGCCTAATTCACGATTTGTTTCGTCAACGTCGTTATATTCCAGATGGGGTTGAAGGCACTTCTTTAATTGAACGTCCGGTTAAACTTCTGTCCCAAGAAATAGAACGCGTTCGAGCAAAAGGACAGGAAATTAAGTTTAAGAATAATCAGCAACTCTTGCATTCTGCGGTGTTTGCTCATATTAAGGAAAAAACAGGTAAAAGTTGGAGCGAACATAGCGAAGAAGAGTATAAAGAAGCCTGTCAAGTTGCTAGAATTTATTTAATGCGCTTGCTAGAACAATTGCAGTGGCGGAAGTATTAAAAAAAGCTGTTTAGTTCAATAAAATACGGTAGGTAAATTATGTGCGGACGATTTAGTTTAACGGTTTCTCCAGAAACAATTGCTCAACAGTTTAACTTATCCCAAGTCCCCGATAGCCAGCCGCGCTATAATATTGCGCCTTCTCAAACGATTGCAACTCTGGTGAAATCCAAAGAAACCTCGGAAAAGCAATTTCAATGGATGCGTTGGGGGTTGGTTCCTTCTTGGGCAAAAGATATCAAAATTGGCTATAAGTTAATTAATGCTAGGGTAGAAACGGTGACGGAGAAACCCAGCTTTCGGAGTGCCATTAAACAACGTCGCTGCTTAATTTTGGCCGATGGTTTCTACGAATGGCAGAAGCAAGGCAAGCAGAAACAACCCTATTATTTCCAATTAGAATCAGGGGATGTGTTTGCGTTTGCTGGCTTATGGGAAACCTGGAATTCTCCGGAAGGCGAACGGGTAGTTTCTTGTACGATTTTAACTACAGCAGCCGATGCGGTTGTGAGTCCTATTCATGAGAGAATGCCGATTATTGTGCCTTCTCAGCATTATGAGGCGTGGCTCGATCCCCAGATAACAACGCCTCAAGATGTTTTACCCTTATTAAGTCAGAGCGATCGCTTGCAAGCCAAACCCGCGAGTACAATGGTGAACAATCCTAAGTACGATTCTCCAGCCTTAGCGCTTAGTGCTGAGTAAGGCTAGAGTAAAGTTCCTTTCTGTTGCTGTACTCCAACCCCTCATTGGGTTGAAAATTGGGCCGTTTTGGGCAAATCTGTTTTCAAGGAGACGACTTTATCCCAAAGATCGGTGAGTAAGTGCTTGTGTTCTTGAATATCAGACTTCTTCGCCTGACGGAACCCGGCTTCTCGGATCTCTTCGGGAACGGGTTGAGTAATAATATCGCGAACCTCTTCGATACTGTTATAAAGATACCCCGCCCCACCAATATACTCATCGAGATCCGGGCGAATGCGCGGCATACAAACGCCAACGCCTGCGGCTTGGGCTTCTGCGATCGCCATTGGCCATCCCACCGTCGCTAAATCAAACGCTGCCGTATAGACTAGCCATTGATGCTTCTTATATTCTGCCAGCATTTCGCTCGGTTCTATGGGTAAAATAATGTTGACCGGGTTGCCTTTCTGGGCGTTGATCGCCTGGAGTCGATCGACTTGATACCCCAAGGCATAGAGGTTAAACTGCTGTTCGGGCAGCCAGGAAGCCAGTTCAATATAATCTTCCATTTTCTTCTTAGGAATTGCTGCACCCGTATTCATAATCGCCTGACCGTTGGGAGAGCGATCGTAAAATAGGGAATAGTTAATCACCGGGTAGCAGTCAATCAGTTTATCGGAACGAATTCCCGCATGTTCTAGATAGGGACGGGCAAACGGAAACGTGAGAACGCCCAAGCACAGATCGTGGTTTGCCCAGTGGAGGTTCTTTTTAATATTGGCAGCCTTTTTAAATTGGGGCGTATTCCGTTCTAATAATTGTCGAATTTGACCCCGCCAATTTTTAGGGGCCAAGGTTAGGGTATCAAAGGAGTGCGATCGCACCGTGAAGGGAATGCCTAAAGAAGTCGCCAGCGGCGCTACAAAGTCTAGCTGATTGAGATAATGCGTATGAATGACATCGGGCTTAACCTGTGCGATTACATCCCGAACGGCTTCTGGTTCCGTTAAATGGTGATAGGGATAGTGATTTCGGTAAGGAACATCTGAGGGTTTGCGAGAAACAATTGTGACTTCATAGTCCTCATAAACCGCTTCCAGTTCAGTTTTGAGATAGGTTTGCGAGATTTGAGGATATCCTCTGATAATGTACAAAATAGATGCTTTTTTCATCCTAGTCCTCTCATCAATTCAGAGTAAACATCAAACCCGTTGAAAACTCGAATAGGCAGTTTGCCTTTATTGGTATGCTTTAGGGTAGATTGACCTAAAAGTTTCAGAAAAGCATCGTGCTAAAGATAGAGAATTATCGAGCTTTCCGATTAAAAATTTTTACAATCGCTCGCAATAAAAAGCTCAACGAATCCCAACAAACTGCGACTGATAAAGTAATAAATATCACAAACCTGCGAGTCAAATTGTCTCTCTTAATGCAGAAGGAATTGGCAATCGTCCCCTCTAAAGTGAAATAGCATTGAGGCGATCGCTAATGGCATATTGGCGGCGAGCGATTCGGTGCTGAAATTCCTACGGAAAGCGGCGAAGATCGCCACAGCAAATCGCGCTACCGTTGGGACTTAGGTGGAGTGGAGCAAGCTAGCGCGATCGCCCGAATTAACCCTTCCGGTTCTACAGGCTTCGGCAGGTGTTGCTGAAAGCCTGCGGCTAAAGCCCGACGCCGATCGAACTCCCCAGCGTAGGCCGTTAGCGCGATCGCCTTCACTTGGCCGCCGCGTTCTGGCGGTAAGGCGCGAATCTGCTGCATTAGCATATAGCCATCAATTCCTGGCATCCCAATATCGCTGAGTAGCACATCAGGCTGAGACTGAGCCAAAACACTCAGCACCTCTTCTGGCGAAGCCACCGCCGTCGCGATCGCGCCTGCTTCTTCTAATAAAAAGGTGACAAACTCGCGCGTATCCGGCTCATCATCTACCACCAACACCCGGACGCCACTAAGATCGAACTTGAGGAGCGATCCGGGAACTTCTAAAGGAGAATCCTCCCGATCGGGCATCAACGGCAGGCAAACCGTAAAAGTTGCGCCCAAACCTTCCCCAGGGCTATCCACTTGAATCGTGCCCCCATGCAGTTCCACCAAATGGCGCACAATGGCTAACCCCAGTCCCAAGCCGCCAAACTTGCGAGTTGTGGTACTATCCGCTTGTCGAAAGTAATCAAAGACATGGGGCACAAAGTCCGCAGCAATGCCTTTTCCCGTGTCAGCGATCGCAATTTGAGCCATTGGTTGAGAGGCAGTGCCCGATAAGCATTCTAACTTCACCTCAACCCGTCCGTTAGGGGGCGTAAATTTCACAGCATTGGAGAGCAAGTTCCACACCACTTGCTGCAAGCGAGTGGCATCGCCCCAAACCCGTCCCACCTGCGGATCGAGAAACGTATTAATTTGAATAGACTTAGCTTCAGCCGCAAGGCGCACCGTTTCAATAGCGGCTTGAATCGTGGAAGCCAAGTTCACCGAACTCGCGTTCAGGCTTAACTTACCCCGCAAAATCCGAGAAACATCGAGTAAATCTTCAATCAGTTCAGATTGCAATCGCGCATTGCGCTCAATTGCAATCAAGGCTTGTTGGGTGCGCTCTGCATCAAGCTTGCCATTGAGCAAGAACTTAGACCAGCCCAAAATCGGATTCAGGGGCGATCGCAATTCATGAGACACCACTGCCAAAAACTCATCCTTAACCCGGTTTGCCGCTTCGGCAGCATTGCGGGCCTGCTGTTCGGCCTCATAGAGATCGGCGCGGGCGATCGCTTGGGCGCATTGTTGAGCCAGCGTCAACATAAATGTCCGATCTTCAGAGCTAAAGGCTTGAGGCTGAGAAAAACTCAGACCAATAACCCCCAACAGTCGATCTTCAACGCTTAAGGGCAAACACGCCCAAGCTTGATGTTGGGTCATCGTGGCGCTCTCTGCCAGATGAGGATAGCACTCTACAAAGAGTTCGCGATTTCCGATAAACGCAGGGTTTTGGGTGCGTGCAGTTTCGGCAAGGGGGACTGGCGCGTTCGCCGGAAAGCTAGACCAGGTATTCAACATCGATTCGGGATAGCCCACAGCTTGCACAATCTGAAGCGTTCTCCCTTCATCGACTAGCAGCGCCAGGGAACCCGCTTTAGCCTCCATTGCGGCGATCGCACGCTGCGTCACCACTTCAGCCACCTGTTTTGGTGTCAGCGCTTGCGAAAAAGCAGCGGTAATTTGCTGCAAAATCGCCGTGCGATTTGCCAAGCGTTCGGCAATTTGTTGAGCCTGTTGCGCTTTTTGGTACAGTTGAGCATTATCCACGGCTAAAGCCGCGTGGCGACCCAATTCTTCAGCAAATGCCAGGTCTTCTGGGTCGTATTGTCGGGCAGACTCTGCGGCAACGAAGACGAGCGTTCCCAAGATTTTTCCCCGCGCGGGCATTGGCACAATCATCGCCGAACGGAAGCCCACCTCTCGCAGCAGCCGCAGATGTTCCTCGTCGCGGGCAGATTGGACGAGCAGTTTGTCGGTAATGTAGGGGTAAACTTCAGATTGCCCGGTTCGCAAAACGCGAGGCGTGCCGGTAGGATCGTCTGGATTTAAAGGATAGCGCTGTCTAATTTCTTCGGCCCACTGAATTTTCTCAGGATTGCTATGAGCGGTAGCAACCGCTTCAATGGAACCATCATCTTGTACCACATGGACAACGCACCAGTCTGCTAGATGGGGAACCAGTTGGCGAGCAAGCTGGTTGAGGATGGTTGGGTAATCTAAAGAACTCGCCAGCGTTTTACTAAATTGGGCCAGATATTGTTGAGCGTTTTCATGTCGCTTGCGCTGCGTAATATCAATCATAATTCCCCGCAACAACTGGGGGCGATCGCCCTGGCGCACAACATTAACCACATCGTAAAGCCAGACGATGCGACCGTCGGCGGCGACCATGCGATATTCAAAGTCGTAGTCATCGAGGACGAGCGAGTTCTCGTAACACAACTGGGGCACCCATTCGCGATCGAGAACGTACATCTGTTTTGTCCAGAATTCCTGGGTATACCACTCTTCTAGGGGATAGCCCAGGATTTCCACAACTTGCGGCCCAACGTAGGTAAATTGTCCGGTTGCTGGATCGACTTCCCAAGGGATCACCCGAACGCGCTCTGCTAGAAGGCGAAACCGTTCTTCGCTGTGGCGCAGGGCTAACTCGATTTGTTTGAGTTGGGTAATGTCAATGGCTGCACCTGTCACGCCGATAATGTTTCCTGGCGTCTCTTTTAAAGGTTCAATGGTGAGGTCGTAGTAATAGGCTTGTCCCAAGTGGGTGAGCTTGCATTCCTCTCGCGTGCCGATCCCGGTTTCTAAAACCTGTTGTTTAATGCGGGTGAGGATGGCTGCTTCTTCTGGATTGGCTAAATCGCGATCGCCTTTACCTAAAATGGCCTCTTCTAGATCGCCAAAAGCAGGGTTTTCAATCCAGGTATATCGCAAATCCCGGTCTTGATTAAAGACGGTAATGGGGGCATTTTTGAGGGCCACTCGCAATCGTTCTTCGCTTTGACGCAAGGCGGTTTCGGTTTGCTTGCGTTCGGTGATATCTGCAATAAAAATAGTCAGTCCATCGGAGGAGGGGTAAACCCGGTATTCGTACCAACACTGCCAAGGGAGATGCAGGTACTCAAACCAAGCCGGAATTTGTCCGACCATTGCCTGTTTAAACTGGCTCTCTAGTTTGGTTCCGAGGGTAGAGGGAAATAAAGCCCAAAAGTTCTCGCCGAGGAGTTGCGCGCGTTCTCGATCGACCATGTGGCAGTAGCGATCGTTGGCGTAGGTATAGCACCAATCGCGATCGAGGGTGTAAAATCCATCGCTAATGCTGGAAAGAACTGTTCCCAGGCGTTCTTTCGCGGCTTGGGCTTCGCCTTGAGCTGTTTCGCTTGCAGCTCGCAATCTTTGCTCTCGATGGATCGCACTCCAACGGGCTTGATTTAAGCCGCTAATCAGGAAGGAGGCGATGATGAATGCTCCCAAACGGACTAGCGTGTCTAAATCGTTAAGAGCGAGGGAGTAATCCGGCGGAAGGCAACAGGCGTTAATCGCCAGTGTGGATAAAACAGTTGCCAATAGACCTGGCCCTAAGCCACCCAACCAAGCACTCACCATAACGGCCACAAAAAAGGGTGAAGTGGGGAGAGGATCGATGACAAAACCTAACAGTAGAGCAATTCCTAATGCCAGGGCAGTAGAGAGCAGCGCTACGCTGTAGGAAAGCAGCACAGTCTTCCTAGTGGCTTTTCTCCCAATGCTCAAAGCTATCCTCCTATCGGGCTTTCTCCTGCTCCGTTAGACACTCATTGAAACCTATGAACCGTTGTAACTTGTTGTTAATAGGAGGAGAATGTCAGGCAGAATCTCAATGCTAATTTTCTATCCATAGATAGGGAAAATAATCTATCTTGCGGGGGAACTTTGAATGCCCCAATCTGGTATAGGAGTTATATTTCTACAGAAGCGCGATCGCCAGAAGTCTTCCTCCGAGTTAACTGATAATCAAGATAGTCGCTACGACAGCCTCCGACTTTCAGCAGTGAGTGTCTGTTCGCAAACGCCTCAAGGCGTTCAATCGTTCAGCAACTTTTATAGAGTTTAATTTGATAACCTTCCCATCAGTAAATCTACAGAGTCATTCGTGACTTCTTTACTCTTCTTCATAATTCCAGTCAGGACTGGAATTCTAGAGTTAAAGTATGAATGAATGTCCGCAGTTCGCATCAGTTGCAAGCCTTGTTCGTCACCATAGGAATAACCGGGATGAATTCTCCAGACGATAAAGCAAAAGAGTTTGAGCGCCGAGAACGAGAATTAAAAGAGCGAGAGCAAATGATTCGCTTGCGGGAAATCGAATCAGAACTCTATCAACCCGCTTCCACCCCTGTCTATTCCACCACCAAGCATCAACCGCCTGAAAAGACAGCAAAACGCTGGAAAAAGCTCGCCAATATCGGTAAGTTTTTCCTACTCGTGGTTGCAGTAATTGTAGGCATGAAGGTTGCCAGTTGGCTAGCGGGAGCCATTATTGTGGGTAGTATAGCCTTTGTCGGATACAAGCTTTTCCTAGAAGGCGATCGCAAATAAACTCAACTCAATCATGAGTCAACCCCTTCAAGCCGCCCTTAATTCATGATTGCAGCCTGTAGGGGCTTTGAATTAAAGATTTACTCATTAGGAAATTAGCATGAGTTATCCTAAATTTTTGGGCAATCTCGAACGTGTTTCTCAAGCTAGACATACCAGTGCTAATCATCTTGAAAAGATTGCGGAAACGCTAGCCAAAGCTGAAGTTAAGGGCGAAAAAGCTTCGGGAAAATTAAGTTTAGACCGCGATATTGAAGATATTTACCTTGCGAGTGCTAACTTAAAAAAAGGGGTTTTTCGTCTCCTGATTTTAGGAGATATGAAACGCGGAAAAAGTACCTTTCTCAACGCTTTGATTGGAGACAACTTACTCCCTAGCGATGTTAATCCCTGCACGGCAGTTTTAACCATTCTGCGGTATGGCTTGCACAAACAAGTCAAGGTTTACTTTAAAGGCGATCGCCCGCCCGAATTTCTAGATTTTGAAGCCTTTAAGCAACAATATACCATTCATCCAGACGAAGCAAAAAAACTAGAACAGGAAAAGAAACTCGCATTTCCCGAAGTCGAATATGCAGCAGTAGAATATCCTTTACCCTTACTAGAAAAAGGGATTGAAATTGTTGATAGTCCTGGATTGAATGATACCGAAGCTCGCAACGAGCTAGCTCTAAGTTATATTAACAATTGCCATGCCATTCTCTTCGTCTTGCGGGCAATGCAACCCTGTACCTTAGAAGAACGGCGCTATTTGAATAACTATATTAAAGATAGAGGATTAACCGTTTTTTTCCTAGTCAATGCCTGGGATGAAATTCGAGAAGCCTTAATCGATCCTGACGATCCCGAAGAGTTGCAAGAGGCCCAAACCAAGCTTCGCAAAGTCTTTCACAATAATTTAGCAGAATATTGCCAAGTTGAGGGAAGAGACATCTACGAACAGCGCGTTTTTGAAGTCTCTTCCATTCAAGCTTTGCGACGACGACTAAAAGATCCCAATGCAAATTTAGCGGGAACTGGCTTTCCCGAATTTACCCATGCGCTCAATACCTTTTTAACCCAAGAAAGAGCGATCGCCCAAATGCGCCAAGCCCGAAGTCTCGCCAGACAAGCCTATCATCGGGTACATGAAGCCATCGAACGCCGCATCCCCCTATTAAGCCGCGATGTCAACGAACTTAAACAGCGCATTCAGGCGGTTGAACCTGAGTTTAACCAACTCCAAGCCATTCGCGATCGCTTTCAGTCAGAAATCTTTGCGCTGCGCGATCGCAAAGCTGGTGCGATCGCGCAACGCTTTCACGATTATATCCTCAATCTGGGTAACACCTTTGAAACCGATTTTCTCCAATATCAACCCGAAATTGGCTTTTTAGAATTCCTACAGCAGGGAAAGCGAGATGAATTCAATAGCGCTTTTCAACGCGCATTTGAACAGTATATTAACGATAAAGTCGCTGCTTGGGAACTCAGCACCGAACAAGAACTCAGTAACGCCTTTGCTGACTTAGGACGCAAAGCAAGCTATCATGGTGAAACCTATGCCCAGGTAACGCAAACCATGACCGAAAAACTCATCGGTCAGAAAATTTCTGTCAACATTGGGGTTGAAGAAAATACGCCTTCTTGGTCAAGTTGGGCGGCTGGTTTTGCCTCTTTAGCTATCGGAAACGTTGCCGGCTTGGCGCTAGCAGGTGCAGGCTTTGATTGGCGAAATATTCTGTTAAATTCACTAGCCGTATTAGGCATTTGGAGTTTTCTAAGTATCTTCTCCATTGGCTTAATTACCGGCCCAGTTAGTTTATTGTTATTGGGATTAGGTGTGGGTGCTTTTCAAGCCGACAGCGCTAAAAAAGAACTTATTCGAGCCACAAAAAAGGAGTTCCTGAAATACCTCCCCAAAATTGCCCAAGAACAACAGAAAAACGTCTATCAAGCCGTACAAAACTGCTTCAATAGCTACGAGAAAGAAGCCATTCAGCGGATTGATGATGACATTAAATCTCGAAAATCTGAACTTTCTAACTTAATTCAGCATAAAGAAACTCAAGAAATCAACTGCGAGGCGGAATTGCAGCGTCTCAATACTTTAGATAGCGAAATCCTCGCTGAAGTTCGCAGCCTGGAATCCGTTTATGAAGGTTTGCTAGCAGCCTGAAAAAACTAGCTCTTTTCCAAGAAAGAAATACTTTTCAATCATTTATTAGTTACAAACGCATGAGTTACAAAGTAGAAACAACCCGATTCATGAGTGGTTTAGAACGCGTCTCTCAAGTGCGTTCTCAGCTTGCTCACCATCTTGCAAATTTAGTCAGTACGCTGAAACAAGCAGAAAATAATAGCCAAAGTCAGTCCGGAAAATTAGGGTTTGAGCGAGAAGTTGCTGACTTAGAAAAGTATAGCCAAATCTTACAGAAAGGCGTGTTTCGGCTTCTGGTTTTAGGCGATATGAAACGGGGAAAAAGCACCTTTCTTAATGCTTTAATTGGAGAACGACTGCTTCCTAGCGATGTCAACCCTTGTACGGCACTTCTCACCTTGTTGCGCTATGGTTCTGAAAAGAAAGTTACAGTATATTTCAATGATGGCAAAGCACCCGAAGAAGTCGATTTCAAAATCTTTAAGCAGCGCTATACCATCGATCCTTCAGAAGCCAAAGAATTAGAACGCCAGAAAAAACTAGCATTTCCCGATGTGGATTATGCTGTGGTAGAGTATCCGTTACCGCTATTGGAAAAAGGGATTGAAATTGTTGATAGTCCTGGGTTAAATGATACAGAAGCGAGAAACGAATTATCTTTGGGCTACGTCAATAATTGCCACGCTATTTTATTTGTGCTGCGGGCAACTCAACCTTGCACGTTAGGCGAACGACGATATTTAGAGAATTATATTAAAGGGCGGGGTTTATCCGTCTTCTTTTTGGTGAATGCTTGGGATCAGGTGCGAGAAAGTTTAATCGATCCAGAAGATGAAGAAGAGTTAGCAGAAGCCGAAGAAAAATTACATCGCGTTTTTCAAGCCAATTTAGCTGAATATTGTCAGGTAGAAGGCTTCGATTTGTATGACGAACGAGTATTTCTCCTTTCATCCTTAGATGCATTGCGACGGCGAATTAAAAATCCCGATGCGTCTTTAGATGGCACGGGTTTTCCTGAATTTATGGGGGCGCTAGGGACATTTTTAACTAAAGAACGGGCTATTTCAGAGTTTCGTCAAGCCCGAACGCTGGCAAAACAAACGGAACGGCACGTTCGCGAATCCATTGAACGGCGAATTCCGCTATTAGAAAAAGATGTAGAGGAATTGAAAGAACGAATTCAATCGGTAGAACCCGAATTTACCAAACTTACCGAAATTCGCGAACAATTTAAAGCCGAAATTCTCGCGATGCGCGATCGCAAAGCCAACGCGATCGCCGATTCCTTCCGAACCTACGTGCTAGCCTTGGGCAATACCTTTGAAACCGACTTCCTGCGCTACCAGCCCGAATTGCGGTTTATGGACTTTCTCAGCAAAGGCAAGCGCGAAGCCTTCGAGAAAGCCCTAACGGAAGCCTTTAGCCAATATATCAACGATAAACTCTCCGCCTGGAGTCTATCGGCCGAACAGGAAATGAACGCCGCCTTTATGCAACTTTCCAAGAGTGCCTTGCAATACGGCGCATCCTATACCAAGGTGACAGATAAGATTACCGAGAAACTCACCGGGCAAAAAGTTCAACCCCTGCTAGGCACTACCCCTGAAGATAACGCCCCCGCTTGGGCAAAATGGGCGGCGGGGTTGTTCTCCCTAGCCAGAGGCAATATTGCAGGCGTCGCAATGGCGGGGGCGGGTTTTGATTGGAAAAATATTGTCCTCAACTTTATCACCGTCTTTGGAATTAGCAGCATCATCGCCTCATTTACAGGTATTGTATTAGGGCCGCTATACCTCGCCCTCTTGGGGATGGGAGTCGGGTTATTGCAAGCGGATGGGGCGCGCAAAGAACTGGTGAAAGCCGCCCGCAAGGAATTAGTAAAATATTTACCCCAAGTTGCCCAAGAACAATGGCAGCCGATCTATGATGCGATCGCAGAATGTTTCGACACCTACGAACGCGAAGTCACAGAACGCCTCAACGACGACATCAACGCCCGCAAAGCTGAATTAGATAACCTGATGCAGCAGAAAAACTCCCAGGAAATCAGCCGTAGCGCTGAGTGCGATCGCCTCAAACGCTTTGCCTCTGAAGTCAGCGCCGAAACCGAACAAGTAGAAACGCTATATCAAGGGTTCCTGGTGGCGAATGCCTAGTCGAGGGAAGAGGGTGGGGAGATGGGGAGATGGGGGGATGGGGGGATGGGGGGAACAAAAGATAGGAAGACTTGATAACTGTCAACTCAGCACTGTCTTCCCCCTCAGCACTTTCCACTCTTTTCCTCACTCGGAACACCGCTTCGCGGAAGCAAGCTACAGAACTCGGAACTTTGCACTCCCTTCCCCCACTCGGAACTCGGAACTCGGAACTTTGCACTCTCTTCCTTATCGGTCGATCTCTCAGTATGGAACACTCTTCGGAATTTGCTAACCTTGTTGCGTCTCTTCAGTCAGCTTTAGGCTTAATTGATTTTGAGTCTAACGCCAGCTTGCGCCAAGATACCCTTACCTTATGCGACTATTTAACCGATCCGGTTTTCCGCATTGCCGTATTCGGGCCGTTTAATCATGGTAAATCTACCTTGTTAAACGCCTTACTGGGAAGTCGGACTCTCCCGATCGATCTCATTCCCACAACAGGGGCAGCGATCGCAGTACGCTACGGTACAGAAATCAATACCCGCATTACCCTCTCTAACGGTCGAGAGATTGTAGAACCGGGAACCGATATCCTCAAACAATACGCCATTTTAGATGACCAGCGGCGGATGCGAGGGGATGTGACGGGGGTGCATGTCACCTATCCCCATCCTTTCTTGCAAACCGGGATAGAATTTCTGGACTTACCCGGAACTAACGATCGCGAAGCGCAAGAAATGCTAGTGCGCGATCGCCTTTTTACCTGCGATCTGATTATCCAGGTTTTGGATGCTCGCAAGCTGATGACGTTAGGGGAACGCGAACAACTGCGCGACTGGCTATTAGATCGCGAGATTAAAAGTATCGTGTTTGTGGTGAATTTCCTGAATTTATTGGAACCCGACGAACAGAAAGAGGTCTTTCACCGCTTGCGGTTTGTGGCAGAAAGTTTTCGCGCCGATCTCCCCTCTGGCATTAGCAACCTCTACCGGGTTGATGCTCTACCAGCCCTGAGAGCTAGATTAA
>JAAHGE010000780.1 GCA_010672635.1 Desertifilum sp. SIO1I2
TTCGAGAGTCTCCGTTTTTGAACGAACAAGATCGAGAGATTATCTGTCTATCTTTGCTGGGTTATGTTCCTCAACAGATTGCTCTGGAATTTGAATGTCGGGGG
The DNA here is from genome assembly GCA_010672635.1 of Desertifilum sp. SIO1I2. Taxonomy (GTDB): domain Bacteria; phylum Cyanobacteriota; class Cyanobacteriia; order Cyanobacteriales; family Desertifilaceae; genus Desertifilum. Next base: position 105 of record JAAHGE010000780.1, read on the forward strand.
CATAAAGTTAGAGATAGATTGAGCAATGTTATCTATCCTAAGTTTGTGGCTTTGATGCAGGACGATCCAGAACAAAAAGCCGGGAATTGGACAAGAATTCTCAACTTTTTGCTCCATCCCGAACGCGGTTATAAGTTATCTCCTGCACCGCAACTGAATAGCGATAACTTTCAAGCAAGTTTGGGCAGTCAAATCTTTCTTTATCCGAGCGATCGCACGATTGTTCAGGCTCAAGTAACCGCTACGCAATTTTATCAGCAGGGACGATATTATCAAGCCTTATTATGCTTCCTTAAGGCTTGGGAACTGGAAAAGCAATATGACAACCGGGGAAATCCAGAAACGCTGATTTATCTGAATAATTGCTTATTAGAATCTGAGAAAAAGCGATTAGAAGAGCGACAAATAACCGTTTATACACTAGCAGTTGTTGTTCCATTTTATCATAATTCCGGACAAGTTGCCGCCGAAATTCTCAGGGGAATTGCTCAATTTCAGTTACAAGTCAATAGTTCTAGTTTGGACTTAAATTATCTTCAAAAAAACAAGTTAATCGCTTCTTTTTTATCTTTAGATCGCCTTTCAATACTGAATTCTAAAAGTCAAAGTGCTTTGAGAATTTTAATTGTTAACGATCCCAATCATCTCTACGATCCTTATAATCAAACGGCTGAGAAATTAGCAGACTTAGCAGACTCTATTCACTTAAGTGCTGTCTTAGGTCATTATTCCAGCGAGATGACGCAGAAAGCTCTAAGTTTTTATGCTAAAAAGGGATTGCTTTTGATCAATGGCAGCAGTACCTCAGATGAATTATCAGAACTCTCGCTACGCGAACAGCTTTCTTTTTTTCGCTTAACTACACCCGATGCGATCGCTGCTGAACGGTTAATGGAATATATCCAAAAGCAAGCATCCGGTCAAGAGCGACTGAGAGTTGGAATTATCTACAATAAAAATAGCCTTTATAGCACCTCTTACCGCCAGGTCATTTGGCGATATTTACAACAAAACTCATCAAATATTCAGATTTTAGCTGAATGCGATCGCCTCAGTGGCAGCTACTACCAAATTCAAGACTATCTCGATACCCTAAGACAAGAAAAAGCCAATGTAATTATCGTAATTCCCGATGGCGGAATAGAACCGCGATCGCTGCATAACGTTGCCTTAATTAGCCGTTTGAATTGGACAGATTGCCTGATTGCGGGTTCGGCGACATTTTATCACGAAAATATTCTGCAATGGTTGCACGAACAAAGCCGATTTTACTCAAATCCCACTCTAATGAATCAGATTATTGCTTGCGTTCCCTGGCATTGGCAAAGTCAAAAACAGAACAATTGTAGTCTCAATCCTATCGCTCAACAGTTTTGTCAAATCGGAACCGAACTCTGGGGAGAAGAAAACTTAACATGGCGTTCTGCAACTGCTTTTGATTCTCTATTAACGGTTTGGAAAGGATTGGAAAATCATCATTGTTTGCACAAAGAACCCTTAGATCGTCTAACTTTATTAGAATTCCTAGATCGCTATTATAAAAGACAAGGCTCGTCCATCCGAGGCGTTACAGGAAACATTCAATTTTCTCCCAATGGCGATCGCACTCACCCCCCTTCAGAAATTGTAGGAACCCAGTACGACAAACACCACAACCGATGGAAATGGGTATGCCTGCCATTTTAACAGCGTTCCTATCGTTCAACTGTCGTTAAAACATCCACAGCCATCGTAGAAAATTCCCCCATCCTCCCATTAGGCTGCATGAAGGAGCGTTATCACAAGTCCATCATGCAAAATCAAACCCATCCCAACGGACAATGGCAATTTTGGATCGATCGTGGAGGAACCTTTACCGATATTGTCGCGCAACATCCCAACGGTGACATTATCGTTCGCAAACTCCTATCCGAAAATCCAGAACGCTACCCCGATGCGCCAATTCAAGGAATTCGCGAGATTTTAGAACTGGCTGAAGGCGAACCGATTCCCGCAGAACAAATTGCTGTTGTTAAAATGGGAACTACGATCGCCACCAACGCCTTACTTGAACGAAAAGGCGATCGCACTTTATTATTAATCACTCAAGGCTTTCGGGATGCGCTGCGGATCGGCTACCAAAACCGTCCGCAAATTTTCGCCTCTGAAATTG
>JAAHGE010000781.1 GCA_010672635.1 Desertifilum sp. SIO1I2
TGGGACTTACTTGCACGATCAGCAGACGGATAAAGCCTTTTCATTGAGTCCCTTGCAAGTCAAAAAAGGCTCTTATCGCAACGATTTTCTGCAATGCGAACATCGACAACCGATTCCGGCGAGTGCTTCTTGTTGGTGGCGAATTTCCTTGTTAGATGATGTCCTATTTGGGCATTTAAATCAACTGTGGCTAAATCTTAACCCCGAACATCCTTGGCATTTGGGGCCAGCAGATTTATTTATTACCAGTATTTTGGGAACGCCTCAATCTACCCAACCTTGGGCGAACTTTTCCACCTATGCAGAATTGTACGAAAATGCCTCAGATGAAGCAAGGCAAATAGATTTTGTTTTGTGTACGCCTGCGGCTTTTCGCCAAATGCATTATGACTGCGCTTTGCCGACGCGAGACTTAGTATTTAATAGTTTGCTGCGGCGCTGGAACCAGTATAGCGGGATGCCGTTTGAGGAGATTTCTTTAGATTCGGTATTTCCCAGTTTCTTTGATATCCATACTGAGATTGTCAAGGATGCGCGGAGTAAGTTTATCGGCTGCGTGGGGACTATTAGTTTTCGGATTTTTGGAGATGTGGAACCCCAAACCATTAAACAAATTAATACGCTAGCTGACTTTGCGATGTATTGCGGAGTGGGGAGAAAAACGCCGATGGGGATGGGAATGATTCGGCGAATTTAGCAAGGTTTGACAACACAATTGAATGGTAAGGATATGCTGATGGACGGTTTTGATTATGTACCGATAGCAGCACTGAATCACTATGCCTATTGTCCGCATCGCTGCTGGCGGATGTTTTGTATCGGAGATTTTGTGGATAACCAATACACAATTGAGGGTACCAGTTTGCACGAACGGGTGCATACCCTTTCGGCGGAAAATCGCGGGGAAACTTATCAGGTTCGTTCGATTTGGTTGAAGTCGGAACAATACCAATTAATCGGGAAATCGGATTTGATTGAGGAGACGGATGGGCGGTTTTATCCGGTGGAGTATAAGCGCGGAGAGAAGGGCGAGTGGGACAATGATGCGATGCAAGTTTGCGCCCAAGCGTTGTGTTTAGAAGAGATGACGGGGACGGTAGTAAGTCGCGGCTATGTCTATTATGCGGCTTCGCACCAGCGTCAGTTAGTGGAGATTGATGCAGCTTTGCGAGAACGGGCGATCGCACTCATTAGCGAAATTGTACAACTGTTCGCCACCGGAAAGCGACCGGAAGCAGTCTATACGCCGCGCTGTCGGGGTTGCAGCCTCTATTCTCAATGTTTGCCCCAAGCCAAGGATAAGGTTCGGCGATATCAAGAAGCGGTGGAATAACCCCAAGGAGATCAACAGATGGGAACAGTTTACATTACCCATGAGGATGCGTTTATTGGCAAAACGGACGAACGGCTAACTGTCAAAGCCAATAAGCAACTGCTATTAGATGTACCCCTGATTAAAGTGGATGGGGTGGTGGTTTTGGGAAGGGCGACAGTTTCGCCAGCGGTGGTGATGGAGTTGTTAGAAAAGCGCATTCCCCTCAGTTTTTTAATGGCGACAGGGCGTTATTTAGGACGTTTGGAACCAGAAATGACGAAAAATATCTTTGTGCGGGCGGCCCAGTGGGAGGCGTCAGGTGACTCAGAACGGGCTGTGGGGGCGGTGCGGGGTTTTGTGCGCGGAAAACTCAAAAATTATCGTATCGCCCTATTGCGCCGTCAGCGAGAAACCCCAGAATTGAATTTGCAAGAGGGGATACAACGGATAGAGAATGCGATCGCGCCTATCGATACCACCCATTCTATTGACTCGTTGCGCGGATTGGAAGGGGCGGGAAGTGCAGCCTATTTTGGATGTTTTCCCCAATGTATTAAAAATCCCCTTTTCCAATTTCCCGGTCGCCGTCGCCGTCCCCCCACCGATCCGGTAAACTCGTTATTAAGCTTTGGCTATGCTCTCTTGCGCCACGATATCCAAGGGGCGGTTAATATTGTTGGGTTTGACCCATATTTAGGATATCTCCATGTCGAACGCTATGGTCGGCCTGGGTTAGCGTTGGACTTGATGGAAGAGTTTCGTCCGTTAATTGTGGATGCGATTGTGTTTAATGCAATTAACAATCAGAAACTCACCCCTTCAGACTTTACCACCGAACCGATTAGCGGCGCGGTATCCCTTACCCCAGATGGCTTAAAGATATTTTTGCGGATGTACGAACAGAAGAAGCAAGATAGATTCACGCATCCGGTGATGA
>JAAHGE010000782.1 GCA_010672635.1 Desertifilum sp. SIO1I2
CCCCCATCGTCTTCTTTATTGCGGAATAGGTGGACGTGGCGGCGGTGGGGGTGGCGGGGGTGGAGGCGGTGGCGGCGGTGGGAGCTAGAGGAGGTAGGGATTGTTGCTGCTCTTGAACCGGAAGATGCTGCACCGTTTGTCGTGCAGAGTGTGCCTGCAATTGTTGCAGCTCAATCAGATGAAGAAATTGGAACAGAGAAGATGTCTGTTCTACAGGTTTGGGGAAGCTTGGACTACAGGGAACAAGAGATGGGAAATTTTCTTTTACTCTCAATCTCTCTCTCATCCTTGCAATCCGAGAAAGTTAGAACAGTTCTCGGCGAGAGCGAGGTACGCGGTAGAGGCTTTGCATTCGTGTCCCTACCGAGTTAGAGAAATAATGTATTCATCAGCTCAAAAATCTGGGAATCTGCACACCCTTAAACTTTTCCAACTTCGGGTGCAGTTTCTGCATCGACCTGTTCAAAATTTACCTTATTATAAATATCTGCAATAGAAATTTCAAAGGATACTGAAGCTAGCGCGATCGCCTCGTCCGATTTATTATATTCGCCAAATGACCATCGCTTCTTATCCGTCTTAGAAAAATGTTCGATATATATCCGAGTTTGGTCGATTAACAAATATTCCCCAAATGTGGGAATCGTACGGTATACCTCAAACTTCTTGCTGCGATCGTATCCCTTAGTTGACGGTGACAAAACCTCGATAATCACTCTAGGATTAGTAATTGTATCCGTGCGGTTATTATCATACTCCGGCTCTCCCACCACGACCATCACATCGGGATAAGTATAGATGCGCCGCTGGGGTATCCACAACCGCACATCACTCATAAACACTCGATAGTCGAGTTTTTTAAATGCAAAACTCAGTTCGGCATAAAAATTGCCCGCGATCTGATTGTGATTAGTAGAACCACCCGCCATAGGAACGATTTCACCGTCAATGTATTCGCTTTTATAGTCAGCCGCCTCCTCTAGTGCTAGATATTCCTCTGTCGAGTAGTATCGCTTGTCAGTAACTTGCATAATTCGATGGGGAGCATTTGACACTCTTATTTACGCCTACTCTAGCGCTTTTGCTTAGCTGAATCACGCGCTACCCTGATGACATCTTTCCAGCAGTGGCTGGCATGGTTAACAATACGATAGGGTTGACGAAGCATCAAACTTTTACCGAAATACCCAAAGCCGGATTTTTGGTATAGCGCTCGCCCACATGAGCATAAATCGCCGTCATTTCTGGATTCTTGTGACCCAGCAAGTCCTGCACCTGCCTCAAATCAGCACCAGCGCGTAGCCCTAACGTCGCTGCCGTATGGCGCAGACTATGAGCCGATAAAGTTCTCCCTTGGGTGTACTTCAACCCAGCTTGTTCCAGGTAGCCATCAACAATCGAACGGATACCACGACGCGATAAACGCTGACCTCCCGCCCGGTTGCCAACCGCAATGAATAAAGGACTAGAATCTTCTAACAGTTCTCCGGCTGCCTGACGAGCTTCCAGGTACTGTAGGAGAAGCTTCGCCAAATCCGGGCGCAGGGGAACCGTCCTTTTGCTGCCTTTCCCTTCTACTTTCAAGCCCCAGTTTAAGCCTTGCTTGACCAAATCACCCATGTTGGCTCGGTGCATCTCTACAGTCCTGGGGCCTTGCAGCGCCATAATCGCTAGCAGCGCTTTATCTCTTATACTCTTGAGGCTACCGTCAGCAGGAATCGCAGCCAAAAACTCTTGCAGCTCAATTTCTTCTAAATAGGTGATGCGTTCTGCCGCATCCGTCAAATCCCGTGGGGGTTTGACACCCTCTACGGGGTTTTCCTTAACAAGCCCCCGTTCCCTTGCACAGGCATAAAACCGACGCAGCACGGATAACGTCAGAGATAGGGTGGCAGGCTTTTGATGTTTCTCCTCAATCAGATAGCGTCGGTAAGTCTTAACCTCCTCTTTGGTGGCTAGGGCCGGATGAATTTCTTGATTCTCGCACCAGATAACAAACGCTTTGATGCGCCGCTCATAAGTTGCAGTGGTATCTTTTGCCGCATTCCCATTCGCCACGTCAGTTCTGCAAAAGTCGGCAAAGGCATTGAGCAGCGCATCAGTGGTGGGTAAGAGTGCTGTTGGGTTTGGCAGCCCTACGGATACCGAAAGCCTGCCGATCCGCCAGCTGACTGTCGCCGACGAGGCGATGTTGAGTCAGGCCGAGCAGGACGAACGGCCCCTCACAAACTAGGCTTTGCGGAGCGGG